>CASGED010000065.1 GCA_949300425.1 uncultured Bacteroides sp. | reverse complement strand
TGTTAATAATTTGATTTCTCGTTTTTCCTTTCTCTCGTTGTTATATATATAATATGGTGTAACCACCACCGCTTTCCGTCCTCGCCGTCTCTGCCAAACCGTGCTTCGTAAATCGTAAATTGTACTCTGTAAATGGCACTTGGCACTTGCGTTGGGGCGCATTTCAGGCTACAAAGTAACATACAAATTTCCCAAATTTGTTTTTGGTATATCGTATTGAATATCAAGCAGGTAAGAGCGTTTCAAAGATGAGATGGAATTTGTAATTGGAGGAAGAGAAGGGAAGTTGGGGAGGAATTAAAATCTTATCCAACAGGGCGTTAGGATAAAATTGTGGACAGACATGAAGAAGCGGGAAGCGGTTTTGACACCACTTCTTGACACCAATTGTTCGCCCCCTAAATTACCGATTCTCAATGGATAACTACGGATTTTTGTCTACAGAGACGAGAAGATGACACCACTTTTTGACACCACCTGAAAACAGCGTGTTGAGATTTCGGACAGAAGCGGGTGGTGGCGGACTGACCGCTAAAGGGCTTCCGCCTCCACCAATTCCCAGCCTTTAAAAATAAGTGTGATAAGTGTCAATTGGGTATTGCCTTTGCTACGCTGTACTTTTTCGTCCTCGGCATAGCGTTGAAGTTGTTGGGCAGCATCGGCTTTCAGTGCGGCAAGCTCCGAGGAAGAGGCTTCACGCCGGGCATATTTCACTTCTACCAGGTAACTGTAGGCTACCGTCGGCTGGCGAACCAAGTCCGGCATCATGTAGAAGTCGGCATACCCTTTGGCGGATTCATGTTCGGGCAGGATGACATAGCCTTTGGTAAGACCCAAATAAGCCAACAAAAAAACTTTGACGTGAGCTTCGCCTTCGATAAACTCACGCACGGCGCTTTGTCGTTCCAGTTCGGCGGCGAAATAACGGAACACGGGTTGCCAGGCGCCATGCAAAGCCATATCTTTCACTAAGTCGGAAAGTTTGGACAAATCGAGCGAGAAGAGGGAAGCCTCGCGGTAAATCTCTACCAAGTGGTTGTACAATTGCTCGCGAACCGTCAGGTTGGGGACGTTTAGGACGGTACGGCCAAAATCGACATCGCGAATGGCGAGCAGCCCCAGGTAATACAGCAGGCTCTTGAAGTTCTTCGGATCCGCCATACGCTCAGCCGGAAAGGAGGTAACCAGCTCGGCGGTAGTGCTGCCTTGCGCGATGACGTCTTGCAGGACGGAAGCATTCTCGCCCAGTTTTTTGTCTATCCGAATCAGTTGCCGCAGTTTGTTGTAGTCCGTGCGGATGTTGTTGTCCACCATCTGCCGGGGGGGCTTTTTCTGCAAAAGGTAACTGTTCAGGCAGTATAACACCATGTCTGAGTTGAATACATGTTCGTCTAAGCTTTCTTCGGAAAAACAATAGTTGTCATACCACGGACGCATCTCGTCCAGCAAGCGGTCGGCGGCAATACCCGGAGGCAAAACGCCTTCCGCTTGGTAATAGCCAATCATGGTTCGTACTTCTTCCTCGCTGAAACCAAGGGTGGCATTAAATGCAGGCGACAGGCTGATGTCTGTTCCGATGTTGAAGCCGCTGGTCACATCGTCCATGGTGACGGGACTGACACCTGTAATGAACATCCGCTCCACCGCCGCTCCGGTGTTGGAGGTAGCCGCCTTTATGTTGTTGAAGAAGCTGCGGATAAACCCGTCACCGTGTGTCACGCTGTGGTAACGTTCGTGCCCGTAAGTCGCCAGCAAGGTATTGGTAAAGTTGTCGTACTCGTCTATCAGCAGGTAGATGCGTGGACAGGTTGTCCGGCTAATGTATTGCTTCAACGCCGAAAGCATTTGTCCGGGGTCAGTTTCTTCCCGGTTCACAATGTCCCAAACCGCTTCTCCCAACAAGGCTTCGTACTTTACGACAAAATCACGTATCACCATGCAGCAATATTCACCAAACTTGCGTTCCACGTCTTCCGGCCGTGCTTTTACTTCGGAGAAATTGAAACGCAGCACCATGTAGCGGTTGTGGCGGGCCGTGGGGTGTTGTCCGATGTACAACGTCCCGAACAGTTCGTCGAAACGCTCGGCATAGTCAATGCTATAGTATGTTTCCAGCATCGCCAAGAAGAGCGACTTGCCGAAACGGCGGGGGCGCAGCAGGAACAGGTAGTCAGGATATTGTTCCAGCAGTTCGATGTAGCGCGTTTTGTCTACATAGTAGTAGTTGTCGGTGATGATGCGCAGGAAGTCCGACAATCCGTAAGGCAGCTTTTTGGGCATGGTAATCAGCTTTATGAATTTGTTTTTCAAAGTTTCTCAATCTCTTCCGCGCTTAGACCGGTCGCCTGCGCGATAATCTCAACCGATACGCCCAATTGTTTCAAGTTACGGGCATTGGAGAGGCGTTCTTCGCTTCGTCCTTTTTCCATTCCTTTCTCAAAGCCTTCCTTCATCCCCTCCCGGCGCGAACTGCTGATTTGCATCCTTGCCGTACTCACCATGTCCCAGAATTTCTCGTAACCGAGGAGTTGTCTTTCCGTAAAGGCTGATTCTTCCAACTGGGTGACCGCCTTGTTGATTTCCGGATTCGCCATCAGTTCTTCCGGCACTTCGCGGGTGTGTTCATCGATTTCCGTCAGGAAACGCATCCAAAGCACCTTCATTTTTTTGTCCCCACAGTTGCGTGGCGTGAATTTGGGCAGTTCGACGAAAATGAAGCGCAGTCCCTCGATGACTTCATGCGTGTTGGCCACTTCTACAATCTTGAAGTCATGGTAATAATCCTCGCTGTCCGAGAATGTGTCGTTCACCAGGTTGAGCGAGTAGACCGGTTGCAACGAGTCGTAATCGCCTCCTTTCTCCAACTGGCTGACGTAGGCCTTCGACGCGTTGAACAAGACCCGTTGCTTGTAAGCCGAGGTCCACATCATCTGCATCTCCACGATGAACTGCCTGCCCCGGCGGTCTTTGCAGCGCACGTCCACGATACTGTCCTTGCGTAGCGGGTTCTGCGGCACGAGTTCGGGGTTGAGATATTCCACCCAAGTGATTTCTTCCTCCGGCTCGTCCAAGGGGAGCAGCGCGTTGAGGAAGCTGATAATCAGGTCGGGATGTTCGCCAAACACTTTCTTGAAAGTCAGGTCGGCTTTGGGACTAAGGTATCTCATTCTTTTCGTTCGTTTATAAGTTTATGTGACAAAAGTAATGAATTCTGTTGAAAAAATGAAGGGAAGGAGGAAAAATGATTAATCTCTTCATCCTGGCAACGCCTTGTCTTTCTTCAGCAGGTGGACAAAGTTGGCCATCACCTCTTTGGACGAGGCGCGCATGTAGCGTTGGAAGGCTTGCATGGAGCGGTGGCCGGAGAGGGTCATGACGTAGTTCGCCGGATAACCGCGCTTGTACAGGTTGGTTACGCAGCTGCGGCGGGCGGTGTGGAAACTCACCATCTTCCACTTGGGCACCGTGTGTACCGTCGACACTCCGCCACGGCATTCCTTATAGCTGACGGGCGTGTCGATGTGACACCGCTCGGCCAGCGTCTTGATGATGCGGTTGGCCGTCGCCTTGTTGATGACCGGAAAACCTTGCTCGCGGTAGTGCTCCACCAACGGCGCGATCTCCTTCAGTATAGGTATCTCCACCCGCTCTTGCGTTTTCGTCTGATACATCGTGATGACCCCGCCGCCTATCACCGCCTCGTTCAGCCTCCGGAGGTCGCTGATGCGCAAGGCCGTGTAACAGGCTATCACGAAGATGTCGCGCACCTCCCGTTCGGCGTCGCTCAGGATGCGCACTCCAGCCAGCCGTTTTATCTCTTTCTCTTCCAAGTATATCGGATCGCTGGCGTCGGCAGCCAAAGCCGTCTGCACCTTCCTGAAGTAGTCGTTGGTGGTCACTTCGTTGTCATAAGCCCGGTGAAGCAGGTTCTTTATCACCTTCAGCGTGTTTACGATGGTGTTTTGCGTATAGTGCTTCCGCTCCCCCTCCCGTCCGTAGGTATAACCGTACAGGTAGTTGGTGAAGTCGGCGAAAAAGTGCTTGTCGAAGTCGTCGAACGAGCAGATGGGCACCTTGCGCCCACGGTCGTACTCCTCCAGCCGGCCCAAGGCGGTGAGGTAGGTACAGACGGAGCTGTCGTGCCCGCGCTTCCCTTTGCGGTTGATGCCTTTCACGTAGTCTTCGGCCAGCTGCCGCAAGTAGGGCAAGGGGCGCACTTCCCGTTCCTCGTCCCGCAACAGCCCATTCATCACCTGCCTCACCGCCGCTTCCGTCATAGGTTCGCCGTTCATGGCCAGACGGTTGTCCGTCTCGCGCAGCAAAGTCGTCATGCGCTCAATCTGTTCGTTGATTCCCTCCAGTCCCATGCGTTCGCGCCGTGTCAGGCGTCCCGTCAGGTTGCAGCGGTTGGTAGCCGCGCTCCAGTATTTGGGTCTCACCCGCAGCCGGGTATATACCCTCACCCGCCGTTTGTCCAGGCTGGCCACCAGCATGATTTGTGTCAGTTTCTCGCTATCGCGTGTCTGTTTCAGGTTGAAGTGGATCCGCATTTCGCCGGACGTCCACTTGCGCGTGTCCTTCGTATTCATAATGTTCGTTTTAAAAAAGAGTTTATATTAGTACAGAGTATTTGATGGAACGCAGTTAAATTATAATGCACAGTCGCTAAATGCGCAAATTCCGAAACATTCCGTGTCTCACGGCTTGCATTCTACATAAAAAGCCGATACTTTTTGGCTTATTTAGGTGATATGTTTAACTTTGCGGACAGAAAATATATAATGATAAGAATGGGGAACCGGAGTACCATATGGCTGCCTTGCCGATACGATTACTAATCGTGCAGCGTGACGATTACTAATCGTACAGGTGGACGATTACTAATCGTGCCGGCTAAGCAGCTATATGACTTTTCGTATCTGACTATCATCAGCAGGCGGGAAAGCAAGTGGCCTAATGGGGACTGCTTATACGATAAATGGGAATTTAGAAGCCCCCTCAACTCCCCCCGAGGGGGAGCTTATGATACTCCGTAGCAGTCTTAGCCTCCCCTTCGGGGGGAGGAGGGAGGGGGCTAAATTATCCTTTAATCTCCCTCCTCATTTTATTTAATCTCCCGCCCCTTCCCTTTAAACCAGACGGGCATTCTCTTTAAATGGGACTTTTTCATTCCGAACAAGCGGTGTTTTCCTCCATCAAAAGCGGTGAAAGGGTACGGAAGAACCTATGTTTCACACGCCAATTGATGTTTTGCTGATGTATGTTTCACACTTTCACCGCCTTTCAACTAATTGATATTTAGCGAAATGCTGTGAAAGATACATCCTTCACGTGAAGTTTCACGGCGGACAGCGTGAAGGATATGGGAGGCTTCCTTTAAAAAACGGATTTGTACGATTTTGGCACGTAGCCAAAGCCCGTATATGACGGCAAGATTAAACAAAAAGTTGGTTTAGTCGTTTTTTTCGTATAACTTTGTGGGCATAAAGAAACAAAGAATAGTTATGGCGAAATTCATCAATCCCTTTACGGATGTAGGCTTCAAACGCATCTTCGGACAGGCAATCAACAAGGATTTGCTGATAAGTAACTAATCAAAATTATCTTATAGCACACAGATGACACAGATGAGACTGATTTGCACAGATTATTTTTTAATAACATCTGTGGTCATCTGTTAAATCTGTGTTATCTGTGTGCCATAGTATAAGTTAATTCTGTACACTTACTTGGATTTCCTCAACGCCCTGTTGGTGGGCGAAAGGCAGGTGAAGGACATCACCTTCTTGGACAAAGAACTGTTGCCGGTGTTCCAAAAAGACCGGGGTGTCATCTACGACATCTATTGTACGGACGAAAACGGAGAACAATTCATTGTAGAGATGCAGAACCAAGAGCAAATCAACTTCCGGGAGCGTGCGCTCTACTACCTGTCTCAAACCATCGCCCGTCAAGGAGAGAAAGGGCCCGACTGGAAGTTTGCGCTGAAATCCGTCTACGGCGTGTTCTTTATGAACTTCGAGCTGAAAGGAAGCGCGCACAAACTGCGCACTGATATCGTGCTGGCAGACCGCGACACGCACGAGCTCTTCACCGACAAAATGCGGTATATCTTTTTGGAACTCCCCGCCTTCACCAAGGAGGAAGCCGAATGCGAAAATGATTTTGAACGTTGGATTTATGTACTGAAGAATATGGAAACTTTACAGAGACTGCCTTTCAAGGCACGCAGCGCCGTCTTCCGCAAGTTGGAAGAGATAGTGGACATCGCCTCCCTGACCAAGGAGGAGCGTATGCGGTATGACGAAAGCCTCAAGGTCTACCGCGACAATCTCGCGGTACGGGAGTTTAATATCCGGGAAGGATATGAAAAGGGAATGGAAAAAGGACTGAAGAAAGGAAGAGAAGAAGGACGAGCGGAAGGAAGAGCGGAAGGAAGAGCGGAAGAACGCGTCAAAATCGCATGCGATTTAAAAGCGGCTGGCGTACCTATCGAGATTATTGCTAAAACGACAGGTATGACCGCTGAAGAAATCAAATTATTATAGCTCAACATTATGCCTGAAGGATTTAGATTTAAATCAAAAGAGGATCTTTCAATGTCTATCTGCGGCAGAGGACTCGCTGACACCTGTGGCAGAATGTATATATATAATATGGTATATCACCCCTATCCAACCACGCCCGAAATGCTTACATTTGGCAGAGGAGAGTTGAAAATTATCGGTAGATATAGTTTTTTTTATACAATCACTAAAAAAAATAGGATTTTTGTTTGCTGTTACTAAGAAAAGCCCTATCTTTGACCTTGCAAAAGGCAAGGTGCCCGTAGAAAGGCGGCGAGCCGGATGTATGTAACTATGAAGGAGAGATACAAATGGGAAATGTTTCAGTAATGAAATGTGAGCCAAACCGGAGTTTACCCCGGTTTGCGAGGGGTCAAAAGGTCTCAAATGAAGATTTTTTGGCGGAAGAATACAAAAAAATGAAGAATTATTTTGTATTTGGGAAATTTGTATGTTACTTTGTAGCCTGAAATGCGCCCCGACGCAAGTACCAAGTACCATTTGCAAAGTACGATTTACGGTTTACGAAGTACGGTTTACTTGGGACGGCGAGGACGGAAAGCGGTGGTGGTTACA
>CASGED010000064.1 GCA_949300425.1 uncultured Bacteroides sp. | reverse complement strand
CTGTCACACTAATGTAACACATGCCAAGTACCTTTGCACCGAAAATCTAACATTAAAAACATTATAAATATAGTGTACAGACAAATAATAATTCACCAAACTAAAAATCTAATTTTATGCTGAATGTACAATTAAAAAAGAAGTGGACATTACGACAAAGTGTAATCTTTGTGATGTTCCTGCTAAGCAGTACCTTAGCATTTGCGCAAAACCGAGTGACCGGTACAGTAACAGACAAGACCGGTATGCCGCTTCCGGGCGTCAACGTGCTGGAAGTAGGTACCACCAACGGCAACATTACCGACGTGGACGGTAAGTACTCCATCAATGTAGAGAAGGGCAAAACCCTGCAATTCTCCTACATCGGTTTCGTGACTCAAGATATTAAAGTAGACCGCAACGTCATCGATGTAGTGATGGCTGAAGATGCCCAGGCATTGGAAGAAGTGGTCGTTATCGGTTACGGTAGCATGCAACGCAAGGATGTGACCAGCTCTATCACAACCATCAAATCCGATAAAATGAATATCGGTACTTATACCGATCCCGCCCAGATGCTGCAAGGTAAAGTACCGGGGCTGACCATTACGCAGAGTAGCGACCCGAATGGCGGAACATCTTCCATACAGTTGCGTGGCGCTTCTTCTCTGCGTGGCGGTGAAGCTATGGAACCCTATTATGTAGTGGATGGGGTACCTGGCGTGTCTTTGGCCTTGGTCGCTCCTGAAGACATTGAGAGTATTGACGTATTACGTGATGCAACAGCAACGGCCATTTATGGTTCGAAAGCCGCTAATGGTGTGATTATCATCACAACAAAGAAAGGTAAATCAGGAAAAGCTACCGTTAACTACAATGCTTATGTAGCTATCGACAACGTGATGAAGAACCTGGACATGATGACAGCTGCAGACTTGCGTGCTTATGCACAACAGCACAACCTGACCATTGGCAATGACTTCGGTGCAAGTACCGATTGGCAGAAGGAGGTACAGCGTACCGCTTTCACCCACAACCACAATGTATCTATTAGCGGTGGAACGGACCGTACGCAGTACAACGCAAGCATCAACTACATAGAAAAACAGGGTGTTATCAGGGGGACTGACATGGATCGTCTGATTGGACGTGCATTTTTACAAACGAAAGCATTGAATGATCGCTTGACATTATCCATAAATGTAAATGCAAGTGTCACAAACAATCATTCTGTTGAAACCGGTTCGGACAACACCAGTGTTTACGATGCCATGAACTATTATTCGCCGCTGGTTCCTGTATATGATGAAAATGGCAATTGGACGTTGTATGAAGGAGTATCGCAAAACTACAACCCGTTGTCGTTGATCAATGAAGATACCTATGATCACACGACAAAGAAGATACAGGGAACGGCCAAAGCATCTTTGGATATTATCGAGGGACTGAAATGGGATGCCATGCTTTCCTACCAGAATGAACAATTCTTGTGGGACGAATATCATTCTTCCAAATCACAGCTGACTACGGTGAAAGATAACGGACAGGCTCACCGCCGTACCACTCAGGATTACAGAAAGGTATTTGAAACTTACTTGAACTATGACAAAACGTTCAACGAGGCGCACAAATTGGGAATTATGCTGGGTTATTCTTGGGAAGAAACGACTAAAGCAGACGGATATGGTCTTACCGTATATGATTTCTATAGCGATGCAACCGGTTATAAAAACTTGGGATTGGCCAATAAGATGGACGGCATCAACGGAATCTGGTCTTCGGCAGAAAATACACTGCGCATGATATCCTTCTATGGACGTGTGAACTACAGCTACAATAGCAAGTATCTGTTGCAGGCTACGGTTCGTCGTGACGGTTCTTCCGCGTTCGGTGAAAACAACCGTTGGGCAACTTTCCCCTCTGTATCGGCTGCCTGGCGCATTTCGGAAGAAGATTTTGCAGAAAACTGGGGATTCGATGACTTGAAACTTCGTGTAGGCTACGGTGTCAGCGGTAACTCTTTGGGATTTGATCCTTATCTTCCAATAATGGTGTATGGAGGGACAGGATGGTTTACCTATACGGATGGAACCGAATACCGCACCATCGGTGCCTTGAGAAACAATAATCCCGATTTAAAGTGGGAAAGCACCGGCATGTTCAACATCGGTTTGGATTTCTCTGTATTGGGTGGCCGTTTGGGAGCAACCATTGAGTATTACAGTAAACAAACGTCTGACCTAATTCTTGACTATCAGGTTTCCACCAACAGATACCAATACGGAACCATGTGGGCCAACGTAGGCGACATTTCCAACAAAGGTGTTGAAATCAGCATCAACGCCATTCCGGTTCAAACCAAGAATTTCCAGTGGAGCACTACCTTGAACTTGTCGCACAACAAGAATGAGGTTGAAAAGATTTCCAATGACACTTATTCAGTGCCGTATATCAACAGAGCCAACCCGAACATCGGAGGTTTCGCGCAGACGAATTCAATCCAGCGCATCATGGAGGGCGAGCCCATCGGTACGTTCTACACTTATCATTGGGAAGGTTATAATGAAGACGGGGTGTCTATCTTCTCTCACTACGATGAAGAAGGGAACTACATCGGAACAACCACCAATCCGGGTGAGCAAGACCGTGTGAAAATAGAAGGTTCTGCACAGCCTAAACTGAATTTAGGGTGGAACAACACTTTGAACTACAAGAACTGGACATTGACTGCTTTCTTCCAAGGAACTTTCGGTAATAAAATCATGAACTTGCCGCGTGCCCAATATAATAACGTGACCAACTTGGGCGTAGGTAAAAACGGATTGAAAGAAATCATCGAACTGAACAAGCCTAACGATGTCAACGCACAGGCACCGTCTGACCGTTACATCGAGGACGGTAGCTACCTGCGTCTGTCGACATTAAGCCTGAGCTACGATTTCGGGAAAATCGGCAATTGGATTAATAACCTGAAGCTGACCGCTACTTGCAACAACGTATTCACGATAACAGGCTACTCCGGCACAGACCCTGAAGTAAGTCTGGGTGGGGTGGAACCGGGTATCGATTGGCGTAATTCTTTCTACCCACGCACCCGTACATTTATGCTGGGGCTGAATGTGAATTTCTAATTAACTGATTAACTGGAACAATATGAAAAAGATATCTAAATTATTTATATCTGCCGGATTATTGGCCATGGCTGCTACCGGCTGTACGGATCTTGATGTGGACATCACATCTCAATATACAGAATATCCGGATTCGGAAATTGCCATTGAAGCCAAAATGGCGAATGTTTACTATGCATTCCGCGGGGCATTAGGACGCCGCTACAACGAAGCCGTATCATTCTCCAGCGATGAGTTTACCGGTATTTCTTTTGATGGAGACTATTACAACTCCGGTGAGAATTCCCATCCTACACTTCACATGTTGACGCCTGATGATCCTACTATTGGTTGGTATGGTGACTTGACTTCGGGTATCACCAACTGTAATAAAGCGATCTTGGAATTCGGTGGTGAGGACGAACCCTTGGCTGCGCCGGCATTGACCATGCGTGCATTCTATACATTCATTCTGATGGACTGCTACGGTGCTACGCCTATCCTTGACCATTTGGCTGAAGAAGACGAGGTTATTGCCCGTTCACCGCGTCCTGAAGTCGCAGCTTTCATCGAAGCAGACTTGCTGAAAGCGCTTCCCAATTTGTCCCAAGAATCCAACTCGGTGACCTATGGAAAGCCAAATTACTGGATGGCGAAAGCTCTTCTTGCCAAGTTGTACCTCAATTGGGGAGTTTATTCTTGCGAGGATGTGACAACTTATACCCCCTCGACCGCTAATCCAAAACTGAATGATTGTATCGCCATCTGCGATGAAATCATGGCTTCCGGATTATTTGACCTGAGCGACAGCTATCGTGAAAAGTTCTGGCCGGAAAATGGCGCTCATATCAAGGACTTCATCTATGCAATGCCTTATGACCGTATTACTGCCCAAGGTATGACATACGCCCGCTTCCGTACCTGGCGCCAAATGAACTCGCTTGATGTTTCGATGTATGGTTTTAAGTTGAGCGCTTCGGTTGGTGGTAATTTTGCAGTGAATCCGGAAATGGTAGACCTGCTTTCTCTGCCGG
The DNA here is from genome assembly GCA_949300425.1 of uncultured Bacteroides sp. Taxonomy (GTDB): domain Bacteria; phylum Bacteroidota; class Bacteroidia; order Bacteroidales; family Bacteroidaceae; genus Bacteroides. Next base: position 5,908 of record CASGED010000064.1, on the reverse strand, counting down.
GCGACGAACGTAACCAATCCATTGTGGGTGGTCCTATTTATTACTTTGACAGCAACCGTAATTTAACAACTGATCCGGTTATTTATGAAGGACAGCAACTCGTGTTCACCAAAGAAATCACATTGAAGTCGGGTAGTGTTCCTGAGGAAATCAATACGGGTAAGGATGTTAACGGTTGGTCGCAAGGCTACAAATCGGTAAAATGGTTCCCGACTTATGACGATTATGTAAATGGTCGTAACCAGAGCAACGATGTGCCCATCTTCCGTTATGCCGATATTATCCTGACGAAAGCAGAAGCCATCCTGCGTGGCGGTTCGGCAACCAATGGTGACACACCGGCTTCCTTGTTGAATCAGATACGTTCCTATGTACATGCGCCTCAGTTTGAAGGCGAACCCACACTGGATGATATCTTGGACGAACGTGGTCGTGAGTTCTTCGACGAAAACTGGCGTCGCAACGACTTAATCCGTTTCGGTAAATTTGAAGACGATTGGGGTTTGAAGCATGTCATCAATCCGGCTGCTAAAACCGAATTGTTCCGTCGTATCTTCCCGATACCGACAGGTGTGATGAATACCAACACGAACTGGAGCCAGAACGCCGGATACTAATAAACACACAGAAACATTTTTAAGGTAAAAGCAAGCGATTGTTTTATTTAGAGTTTTAAAAATGTAGGCCTTGCACAAAACCTGCGGTAATGCCATTCCGCAGGGTATGTGCAAGGCTTTTTCTTACATGAATTACCACATCAATGTACGAAGGAGGCAAGTGTGGCGAAATACCCTTTTCCCTCCTTGTCCGCTTCTTCTTTCTTTCACAGTACGGATGTGACACCTTCACAGTACGGATGTGATGCCTTCACAGTACGGATGTGACGCCTTCACACTAAAAGCGTGAAGAGGTGTGAAGGCTTCACACCTTATGGAACGCTGGGTGTGAACAGGCTGACAGAGGGCAGGCATCGGCTTCTTGCGGATATTTATTCAAAAAGACATGTCGCCGTCACTTGCGTTTCCGCAGCCTTTTATTAATTTTGCAATCAGATGAAACCTTCACTACCCCATAAAATAACAAGCATGCGAAAAATCAAATCATTCCTTTATACAGCATGGACAGTCATCCTGGCAGGAACGTCACACGCCGCCCATGCTGAGGGACTGCCCGGCCGGATTGCCGACGAGTTCCCGTTAACGCAATATGTAGACCTACGCATCGGAAGCGAAGGGCTGGGACGTGTGTTCATCGGCCCGACCTATCCGTTCGGCATGGTGAAACCTTCACCGGACTGTACGCCCGCACCTAACAACGGATGGGATCCCATGCCCACACGAGTGGACGGCTTCGCACAGACCCACATCAGCGGGACGGGAGGCGGACAAAAGTATGGCAACGTTCTGGTGCAACCCTTCTGCAACGGCATGAACCAGATTAACCATTACTTCCACCGCGCGGAAGAAGACTTCTCACTGGGATATTACCGCACAACATACCGCGAAAACGGCATCCGAACGGAGATTACCACGGCTGAACGAGCCGCATTGTATCGCTTCACCTATCCTACAGACTCCCTGAAAGGACTGGCCATCGACGCAGGATTTTTCCTCGGCGAAAACCCGGTACCGGACGCTCGCGAGGCGCAACAGTTTGTGGGATCGGAAGTGAACATCGTCAGTGATACGGAAGTGGAGGGATACACTCGCATACGGGGTGGATGGAACAACGGAAGAGCGTACACAGTGTATTTCTACGCACAGACTGACCGCCCCTTCATCGAAACGGCAACCTGGAAGGGCGACAGCATCTGCCCGGACCAGAAACGACAATATGATTCTTATCAGAAGACGGGTGCGCTGCTACGGTTCGGCGGGGAAGAAAATCAAGTGCATCTAAGGGTGGGTATCTCATTCCTGAGCACGGGACGGGCACGCCACAACGCACACCATGACTTGCCGGAATGGTCCATGGAGAAGGTGTTCCGACGGCTGCTGAATACATGGGAGGAGCTACTGGGACGCATCTCGATAGCAAACGACACGCCGGAGGAACAAAAACGTATGTTCTACACGGCCATCTACCATGCCCTGATGATGCCGGCGGACCGAACGGGAGAAAATCCGTTATGGAATGACCCGCAACCTTACTACGATGATTATTATGCCATCTGGGACACATACCGCACAAGCACACCACTACTTACACTGATGGATCCGAAGCGCGAGGCAGACTTAGTGCAGTCATTACTATATATCTACAAACGGGACGGATACCTTCCTGACGCACGTAGCGGTAACTGTAACGGACGCACGCAGGGAGGCTCGAACGCAGAAGTGATGATAGCGGACGCCTACGTGAAGGGTTTACAGGGTATCGACTGGGACCTGGCACTGGAGGCGATGCTGAAAGACGCCACCGTGGATCCAGGCGGACACCACGAGGCGGAAGGCCGGGGCGGACTGGACGAATATCTACACTTGGGCTATGTGCCTTGGGGCATTCCACGTGCGGGTAACCGCACGGTAGAATACAGCTACTGTGACTATGCCATCTATCAGGTAGCGAAAGGTATGGGTAAGAAGGATCTGGCAAAACAGTACTTGAAACAAAGCGAAAGCTGGAAAAATCTTTGGCGCTCTGACTATGAGCACGACGGTGCACGGGGCTTCATTATGCCGCGCGACGCACAGGGCAACTGGCTGGATAGCCTGACCTATGGACACAGCCGACTGCGCAAGCCGAAGTATGTCTACACGCCCGTGACGTCAGAAGGACCATGGTACACGCCGTGGTGGAATACATTTTTCTACGAGGGCTCGTCGTGGGAATACTCGCTAAGCGTGCCCCACGACGTACCGGGGCTGATAGCGATGTGTGGAGGAGCCGAGGCTTTCGAACGAAGGCTGGACACATTTTTCGATCACGGCTATTACAATGTGAACAACGAACCGGCCTTCCTCACGCCGTATCTGTATCACTGGATAGGGAAACCCGACCGCAGTGCGGATCGGGTGCGTGAAATCGTAGGGCAGCACTTCAGTGCAAAAGCAGACGGTCTGCCAGGCAGGGACGATGCGGGAGCAATGTCGTCGTGGCTGGCGTTCCACATGATGCCGCTCTATCCTAACGGAGGGCAGGACTATTACCTCATCCACGCACCGATGCTGCGGGAGGTAACGTTCCATCTGGCGAACGGTCGCCAATTCCGCATCATGGCCGAAGGACTGTCAGAGCGGAATCGTCACATCATATCGGCCACACTAAACGGCAAGAATTACCCCTACTCAGCCCTGCGCCACGCCACACTCATGGAGGGTGGTACACTAATACTGAAGATGGGCGACAAACCGGGCGAGTGGGGAAAACGTATGTTCAAGGAAGAGAAATAACATTATGAAAACCAAACTTCTTACTCTACTGACTTTACTGTGGATGTCCCTCGCCGCAGGGGCACAGGTGATACCGGACACATTGCTGTTCGTCTTTAAGCTGCACGGGCAGACGCGGCGCTTTGAGATGAGCTTCGAAGAAAAGAATGACACCGTAAGCCTCATCTGGGGCATCGAACGCAAGCTGAAATGGCTGTCGGGGACTTACACCATGATGCCGGAAAACGTAGAAAACGGCTCGTCACTTAGTTTTCTGCAGCCGGAGGACAAGAACCATGTGACACTGCCTGCCGGCGAAACGGTGTACATGATAGGACGCAAGGCATACCGCACGCTGAAAACGACGGGAGAAATGGACTATAACCGGACGACGTACCGTCTACTGGATACAGACGACCGCGCCCTGGGCCTGCCGCTACTGCACGTCAAGGACACGGTCGAGAATGAAGAAATGTGGATACTGGACCATCCGACTCTACCGCTAGTATGGCGGATGAAAGACAATCCACTGGAAATAAACTGGACAGCAGAGAAGATTAGGAAATAAGCCTCTCAATCAGCTTCATCGAGCAACCCCCAAAGATGCCGTCGCAAATCCGCCCAACGATAGTAAGGACCGGAGGCAGGGGCAAGACCGGTGAGACGTACTTCGTGTTCGTTGTGGAGCAACTTCACCAATATTTGCCCCCCGGCATTGCGGAAGAATATGAGTTGCAGGTTGGCTGCCATCGGCGAGACGCGGTAGTCCTGCCAAGCCAAGTGGAACTTCTCAATATCTACCTCACTACCATCACATCCCTCCACGCGCAGCAACGCAAGCAGGCGGATAAGATGGGTGTCGTGCCCAAAGCGGAGATCAGCGCAGGGACGACCGGCAGCAATGGCCTTGTCAGCACTTTCCAATATATTACGTAATAATGCAGTCGCCTGACGGGGCATCAGCCCTCCATTGAGCGGAGCGGCGGCATTGCACACGTACATACGGGCGTTTACCACTTTCCAAAGGGCCATTAGCTCGTCGTAGGTAAAAAGGTCAAAGAAAGCGACACCCTTTAAATGGTCGCAGTTCTGCATGTCAATGGCAATCCAATAGATATCCTCCATCAGCTTCCGTTCCTGCTCATAGGACATGCGAACGGACGGATTGACTAAAGCTTTCACAAAACGTTCCGGTTGTATCTGCTCTCGTTCAAAGCGGCGGAAGTCGGCACGCCACGCCGCCGTATCGGAACAGAAAGCCTCGGCCTCGGGCGATGTATGGGCGATGTAGTCCATGTAGCACTGGTAGGCCCTGCGACTGACACGCAAGCGGGGATTCTGCTCCTTCAAAGCCTCGGTGAAATAGCTCATGCTCATAGCGCAACGCAACGACGTGGACGAGCGGGCATCGACCACTGCACTGTCGGCAAATACCGACGGAAATGATGTAAACATACGGTAGGCAATATCGTGATGCTGACGTTCGCCTAACGGCGTAATATTGCCGCTACGCCCACGAGCATCTTCCCACACGCGATGCAAACGGCCACGTACATCCTCGCCCAACGTCGTAAGTGCATGCACGGTAGCCAGTGAATCGAACACATCGACCACACGCTTGTAATGCACGTCATCGGTACGCCAACGGGAACCATGTCGCCCGTAGTGCGAGATGTAAAATGCCTCAAAACCAGGAGGAGGCGGAGTCTGAACAACAACCGGTGTTGGATAGGCAAAATAAATACTCCCCAGTTCTTCGTTGGTGGGCCTTAGTTGTGCAGTGGCCATCCCCACTGCACACACGCATACATATAGTAAGACAACTATTCTGTTCATAACATATCAGAAATTAAAGTATATTTTATCGGGTCACAACGACGTTTGTCGAAGCCTTCTGCTTCAGCAGCTCCCCGGAAGCCGCCACAGGACGGGTGTCTCCCCACTTCAGACGAGGATTATTGATATAAATATCACTGGCCGTATCAATATAGAAGCCATAAACCTTGTCATTCACAAAACCTTCACCCACACAAGGTCGTTTGTCGTATACACCTCCCGGATAATCCGTTCGTTTTAACAATTGAATATCAATATCGTCAAAATAAATATGATTCACCTTACCGGGCACATCACCACCGACAAACACACCATTTTCACTGATGCATTTCACATTGGAAAACCAGATGCGGCTCACTTCACCACACCGTCCTTCAGTAGCTCCTTTTGGAAAACGCCAGCCGGCATCCTTATGGTTGCCCACGGCACGAGGATAAGAAGTGACATAAATTGGCTCAGCCTTTCCCCACCACACATCTGACCATAGACGACAATCTACAATCATATTGTCAAACACAACATTCGTTACAGTACCTTCATCACGATTCTGAATGCCAATACCACGGTTACTATCACGAATGATGCAATTATTAAATAAAACATTATTGATAACATCCATATTCTCAGAACCGATCTTGATGGCACAAGAGCGGGAAACCATCGTACAGTTGGTCACCACTACATCTTCACAAGAGCCGTAT
>CASGED010000063.1 GCA_949300425.1 uncultured Bacteroides sp. | reverse complement strand
AGTTCTGCCCGGACTATATCTATTGCGGACAAACTTTACCCGAAGAACGCCGTGCGGACATCGGCTACATCGTAGACGCCAACCGCTGGGACGGAAGCGAAGGTACTTATCCGGCGTTCAGCCACAAACAACTGATGGAACTTCATTTCAGCCAGGCGGAACGGAAATTCCTCTTCCTTACTTATATGACATTAGATGAAGAAGCCATTGCTTGCCTGCGCCGCCATCCGGAAACCGTCATCATCGCACAAAGTAATCACGTGAACCGTTTGGGCGAATTCCGCGGCTTGGCTCACCAATTGATGACATTGGGGTTGAAGAATCCGTTGGTCTTCTTCCAATTCTACCAAGAAACCGACATCGAAGACTTCCAATTGAAAGCTGCTACCGATATGGGTGCGTTAATCATCGACGGTTTATGCGACGGTATTTTGCTCTACAATAACGGTGACGCAATTCCCGACACCAAGATAGACGAAACGGCATTCGGCATCCTACAGGCAGGACGCCTGCGGACTTCGAAAACCGAATACATCTCTTGCCCAGGATGCGGACGCACACTCTACGACTTAGAGGCGACCATTGCCCGTATCAAGGCTGCCACCTCTCACCTGAAAGGACTGAAGATTGGCATCATGGGCTGCATCGTGAACGGTCCGGGTGAAATGGCAGATGCCGACTATGGCTATGTAGGTGCCGGAAGAGGCAAAATCAGCCTTTACCGCAAGAAGGAATGCATCGAAAAGAATATTCCCGAAGAGCAAGCGGTAGAAAAGCTATTGGAACTGATTGCGAAAGACACTAAATAATTTCATTGAACACAGAGACACAGAGACACAGAGTTTTAAATTTTAGAAAAGATAAACTCCACGGAGAAAAGCACTAATTCTGTGAACTTTGTCATCTCTTCTATATTTATTTCTCTGTGCCTTTGTGTCTCTGTGTTCTATTTTAATTAAAGTCTCTGCGTTTGACAAGATTCAATAATTCACCACGGGCCAACCATCGGGAGTCCATGTCATTTCACGGATGAAAAGCTTGGGCGCACCGTTTTCAGCAACGGAATAAGCATGACAAAGGAAATAATCTTTTCCGTCAATATGATAAGCCGCATTATGCCCGATGCCTGCATAATCTGCATTTCCTTCTATCACCAACGAACCTCCGCCTTTTGCCATCGGTTTGCCCTCCTTATCTACATAAGGACCAATTGCTGATTTAGAGCGTCCCACTACCACCTTATACGTACTGTCCTTGCCCCGACAACAATAGTCGAACGAAACAAAGAGATAATAATAATCCCCGTGTTTCATAATGAACGGGGCTTCTACTGCACCGTCGCCTGGGTCTTTATCATCCAATTCAAACGAACGTTCGCGGCGGCAAAGCGAATGCCATTCTTCAGGTTGTGCTACCTGCATCATGTCATCGGTTAATTTTACCATCTTGATGCCATCCCAGAAAGAGCCGAAGCTCATCCATGGCGTACCGTTCTCGTCCACAATGATATTGGGGTCAATGGCATTCCACATATCCCGATTCGGCACCGACTGAATAACCTTCCCGTGGTCAGTCCATTTAAAATTCGGGTCGGCAGGGTCAAGAGTCGGATTCGTAGCATGTCCGATGGCTGACGTATTTTTCGCAAAAGCCGAACAAGAGTAAAACAAATGGTATAGCCCATTATGAAAAATAATATCGGGCGCCCATGTATGCCCTTTGTATTCTTTCACGGTCTCTACTGCCCATTGAGGTGCTTCAGTAAATACCGGTTTCTCAAATTTCCACGTCTTCAAATCTTTCGAAGACATGACCGATACGCCTTGCCCTGTAGTAAACAGATAATACGTATCATCCTGTTTCGCCATTACCGGATCGTGAGCCAAAGGGCTGTCAGTCGTTGCCGGCTGTTGGGCTAATCCGCCTAAAGCAAAACAGACCCATACAACCATTACACATAAATGTCTCATATTCGTTTATTTATTAATAATGCGAATCAGGAGTTGGCATCCTGATTCAAAGATTAAAAATTGACGAATGTAAGTAGAGCAATAGCCAACTTTCCAAAGGTATGTACCAACAGGCCTTTGGTAGCTCTTACTTTAGACGCTCTTTGAATTTCTGTTTT
>CASGED010000062.1 GCA_949300425.1 uncultured Bacteroides sp. | reverse complement strand
TTCCACTTCATCCAATTCTACCGGTGCTCCGGCATCGCCCTCAATGCAACAGGCGCCCTTGCAGGCGGACAGGTCACAAAGGAACTTTTCTTTCAATACGTCAAAGCTGACGACTACGTCTTGTATCTGAAGCATCTTATTATCAATATTAAGTATTTACATGTCAGTGTCAATCACGTAACAATCATCTATATATAAATCTGTACCTGCATAAGCATGTATTTCGAATACAAAATAATGAACTTTTGCTGGCATTTGAATAATATAATCAAATTTTTGCCATTCACCTGCTGTGTCAGAGAATCCTTCTATATCATAACCACCGCCACGAACAATATTAAGAGTTGCTTCATCATAGAAAGTATATAGCTCATTGTTTGGGATATTCGAGGTGCCATTTTCACGAAAATAGCAATACATACGTGCTCCCGTTCCATTTGTATAATCCATCCGATAATGAAAAACTATACGAATACGATGCCCAGGTGAAACTTCTACCTTTTGACTGATAAAAGCTGTAATTCCCGGTTTGGGAGAACTCAATTTTGCAGAATACTCACCTTCAAAAACGATTTCATTTTCACAGAAAACGCTCCCCTCATTATCCTTCAAATACCAACCAGAAAGATAATCTCCCCCTTTACTACTCACACCTGGATACCAAACCCACTTTTCACAATTCCCATTAGTTAGTAAGTTCATGAGTTGTGTTAGTTCTCCAGTCTCTTCTTGAATGCTATCTTCTACTTTCTGTGTATCATCTTCTTCAAATCCTTTTACACAAGAATGACATAGTAGAATAATAATTAAACAATATAAATAGCGCATACAAATAGGACTTATTAATCTTATTATTAAAAGTCTTAAATTCGTTTTCCTAAATCCATTAATTTACCAAATAGTTGAAACATGCGTGACACACTCTCTTTGTCCGCTACAGGTATTTCGATGGTAGTTTTTCCTGTGGCTTTATCTTCTTTCACGAGCGCATCTACTAAGCGGGCTGTCTTTTCGGGCGAAGAAAGTGTATCGGCCAGTTGGGAAAGGAAAGATACGCCTTGCTCTACCAGTTTCTGTGGATTTTCCGAAATGGGTTCTGTTTGTTTGACCTCTGACTCCGGAGTTTCTTTTCTCTCTGCTTCTTCGTTTGCCGACATGTTTCCCGTTTCATCTTCAAAGGGGAAGCTCAGTTGGTTGTCCTCTCTTTCTTCGTTTTCTTCAGTGGCGAATGTTGCCGCAATCGTTTCTTCAGACTCTTCTTCGGTTATATTCTCCGTGGTAGGTTCCGGCTCGGCAACCACTTCCTCCACCGTCTCCATCAGTTTGTTGAACTTGCTGTCTTCGAAGAATACCGAGTCCTCTCCGTCATCCAGAATACCACTCGCCATGTTCGACTTGAAGTTCAGCGTGGAGAGCATCCGTTCCTCAATGCTGTTTTCCGAAACAAAGTTGATGACCTGTACGTTGCGTTGTTGCCCTAACCGGTAGATGCGACCGATGCGTTGTTCCAGTACGGCGGGATTCCAAGGCAGATCCAAGTTGACAATGATGGAGGCCACCTGCAAGTTGAGTCCCGTGCTGCCCGCATCGGTGGATACAAACACACGGCAATCGGGGTCGTCCGTAAAGCGGTCCATCAATTCTTTGCGTTTGACGGACGGAACCAATCCGTTCAAATTTGCATAGCCGATACCCCGCTTGTCCAACTCTTGGCATACCAGGCGTGTCATCCGTTCCCATTGGCTGAACACGACCATCTTTTCCTCGCCATTCTCTACCATTTCCTCAACAATCTGTAGCAACTCGTCTATTTTGGTGTCGTGGCGGGTCTTCTGGTCTAAGATGTAGGTGCTGTCGCACAACATCCGCATTTGGTTCAGAAGCAGTAGTAGTCTGTTGCGGTCTTTCTCGCTCAAGAAACGCATCCTGCGCCATTTGGTCACAATCTGTCCCACTATGTACTGACATTCATTATGCTGGACACGCTGTTCTTTGGTCATGGAGACAAAGAGATTCTTGTCATTGCGCGTGGGAAGTTGTAAGGCAACGTCCGCTTTGCGCCGGCGCAGCAGTATTCCTTTCAAGTACTGCCCGATGACGTTCAGGTTCTTATAACCTATGATCTTGCCCGTTGCGTCCATCAAGGTGGTGAAGTTCACAAAGCGGTAGTACGGACCTAAGCGGTATTGGTCCACAAACTGAACGATGGAATACAACTCTTGCAGCTTGTTTTCCAAGGGAGTGCCTGAAAGCACCACTGTATAGTCCGACTCAATATGCCGCATCGCTTTGGATATTTGCGTGTTCCAGTTCTTCAAACGTTGCGCTTCGTCCATAATCAGCATATCGGTGCGGAGCGTCCCCCATATCTTCACGTCATTGCAGGCACTGTTATAGGAGATAATCTTATAAGGCTCTTCGGCTTTATATTGGACGTGGCGCTGGTTAATCCCGCCTTCGATGACATGCGCTTTCGCTCCTGTGAAACGTTCGATTTCCTTTTTCCATTGGTATTTCAGCGAAGTGGGGCACAAGATTAAAATGGAAGATACTAAACCTTCCTTCCGGAAGAACTCCGCCGTACCGATAGCTTGGATGGTCTTTCCAAGTCCCATCTCATCGGCAATGATGCTCTTACCCGCACGGATGGCGAAGCGGATTCCCTCTTTCTGGTAAGGATAGAGTGTGGTGTTCAGTAACTGGTCAAGTTCTTTGTCCGTACACTTCTCTTCCACCAATCTTTCCCGGCGCCGGGCGTCCCGGATATCCGATATATATTGGTAGACATCCTGATAACAACGGAACGTGTCGCTTATTTTACGGGCACGGGACAAAAACGTAGAAAAGGAATAAAGGCAATCAGGGCGTAACACGTGGTCGGCGTCAAAGTACTCGGAAGCCAGTTGCAGGAACTCTTCCCGTTTTTCACTTCCGATACGGATGCATACTTTACGCCCTTGCGCGTAGGAAAGGTAAACAGCCGTGTAGGGAGGCAAGGAGAAATCGGCATCCAAATGTTTTTCGTGCAGCCAATGCTTCACGGCTTCAATGTGCTTGCACGTGCCCAACTGATTTGACTTGAAGTCCATGCACGAGCAGTAGTTCCAGGGACTCTTCCCACCTCGGTATACCACTTTATATACTTGGTGCGACACGGGATTGGCCACGCGATAACATCCGCGTTCGTCCGTATCTGTGTCTTTGCTGATGCCGAACTGCTCTTTCAACGCCGCTTGTCGCCGGAGTTGTATCTGCCATTGCTCCAAGGACATGCCGGGTGGGCATATCAGATTGGATAAGCGTGTTGCTTTCTTCCCTTCCCCTTTCTTAGCGGACGTTTTCCTCCCTTTTGTTGCCATAAGTTTTTTGCTTGTTAAATAGGTATTTATATAAAACCACAGATAATCCACAGATAAAACTGATTAGCAAGGTTTATAGCCTGTGTAAATCCGTCTTATCTGTGTTTATCCGTGGTTTAAATTAGTGTTTGTCTGGACGATGTTACTTAATCAAGTCACGTCCCGTCATGTCAGCCGGTTGTGCCAGCCCCATGATGTGCAGGATGGACGGAGCCACATCGGCCAATACGCCGTTCTCTACCTTGGCGTTCTTGTTTGTCGTGACGTAAACAAAAGGAACGGGATTCAGAGAGTGAGCCGTGTTGGGCGTGCCGTCCGCGTTCAGGGCGTGGTCGGCATTACCGTGGTCGGCAATGATGATGACCTCGTAATCGTTGGCCTTGGCGGCTTCTACGGTATCGCGCACACAGTTGTCGATGGCTACAACGGCTTTCTCGATGGCTTCGTACACACCCGTGTGGCCCACCATGTCACCATTGGCGTAGTTCACCACGATGAAGTCATACTTCTGCGTGTTGATGGCTTCCACCAATTTGTCCTTCACTTCGTAAGCGCTCATCTCAGGCTTCAGGTCGTAAGTGGCTACCTTGGGAGAAGGCACCAGGATGCGGTCTTCGCCATCGAACGGAGCTTCGCGTCCGCCATTGAAAAAGAACGTCACGTGCGCATACTTCTCCGTCTCGGCGATGTGCAGTTGCTTCTTGCCCTCCTTGGAGAGGTATTCACCCAATGTGTCGGCCACGTTCTCCTTGTCGAAGATGATGTGCACGCCCGTGAAAGAGGCATCATACGGCGTCATGCAGTAGTATTGCAGGCCGGGGATGGTCTTCATGCCCTCCTCAGGCATATCTTTTTGAGTCAATACGATGGTCAGTTCCTTGGCGCGGTCGTTGCGGTAGTTGAAGAAGATGACTACGTCGCCTTCCTTGATGGTGCCGTCGAAGTTGGCGTTGTTGATGGGTTTGATGAACTCATCCGTCACGCCTTCATCGTAAGACTCCTGCATGGCCTGTACCATGTCCGTAGCTTGCTTGCCCTTGCCTTCGATAAGCAGGTCGTAAGCCTCCTTGATGCGGTTCCAGCGTTTGTCGCGGTCCATGGCGTAGAAGCGTCCCACGATGCTCGCGATGCGGCCGGCGCTCTGTGCGCAGTGGGCGGTCAGTTGCTCGATGAAGCCCTTGCCGCTCTTGGGGTCGGTGTCGCGTCCGTCCATGAAGCAATGCAGGTAAGTGCGGTCTTCCAATCCATACTCCTTGGCGATGTCGCAGAGTTTGAAGAGATGTTCGAACGAAGAGTGTACGCCGCCGTTGGAGGTCAGTCCCATGAAGTGAATGCCCTTGCCTTGCTCCTTGGCGTAGGAGAAAGCGGAGATGATTTCCTTGTTCTTCAGGATGCTGCCGTCGGCGCAAGCGCGGTTAATCTTCACCAAGTCCTGATAAACGATGCGGCCGGCGCCGATGTTGAGGTGGCCTACCTCGGAGTTGCCCATCTGTCCGTCGGGCAGGCCTACGTTCTCGCCGCTTGCCTGGAGTTGCGAATGCGGATAGTTAGCCAACAAGCTGTCCCAGTAGGGAGTGGGAGTCATGGAGATTACATCGTCTTTCTGACGGTCGCCAATGCCCCAACCGTCCAGAATCATTAAAAGAGCTTTCTTTGCCATAATGTCTAAAGTATTTAAAGTTTATCTTGTCAAGTCCTCTTATTCCGGCGCAAAAATACTAAAAAAGATGATTATTAGGGCGATTAATCTATGTTAAGTTGCGTCGTCCGGGCAAGAAAAATCCAACTCCATCTGTCCGTCGCCCAGCAAATTGAATGTCATGCGGTGATGAGGCGTGGCGCCGTGCGCGGCGATGGCGGCCCGATGTTGCCGGGTGGGGTAACCTTTGTTCTTGTCCCATCCGTAGGCGGGGTATTCTTCGTGCAGGCGGTTCATGTAGTCGTCACGACAGGTCTTGGCCAGGATGGAGGCGGCGGCAATGGAGAGGTACTTGCCGTCCCCCTTCACGATGGTCGTGTGGGGCAAGTCTTGATATTTCTTAAAACGGTTGCCGTCAATCAGGAGATGTTGCGGGCGGATGGAAAGCCCGTCTATGGCACGGTGCATGGCAAGAATCGAAGCGTTGAGGATGTTGATTCTGTCTATTTCCTGAGGAGACACGACGCCTATCGCCCATGCCAAGGCTTCGCGCACGATGACCTCCCGCAAGGCATAGCGTTGACGCTCGGAAAGTTGCTTGGAGTCGTTCAGCTGTTCATTGTGGAAATCTTGGGGCAAAATGACTGCGGCCGCATAGACGGCTCCCGCCAGGCAGCCGCGCCCGGCTTCGTCGCATCCGGCTTCTATCCGGTCAGGGTTCAAATAGGGTAATAACATGATATATTTATATTACACACCACAACGTCACCAGAAAGGGTACGCTGAAGTCTACCGTAAAACCGTGGAAGAGGGAAACAATCACTAAGTCCTGGCCAGAGGTCTGCACGATGACGGGCAACGTGGTGTCCATGGTGGTGGCCCCTCCTGCCGAGATGGGAGCCAAACGCCCGAACCAGCGCGCCAGGAACGGTGCGCCAAGCAGGGTGATAAGCTCGCGTACGATGTTGGCGAGCAAGGCGACAGTCCCCATTTCCGCGCCTTTGTATTCTGTGATGAAGATGCTGGACAAGGAATAATAGCCGAAGCCCGAGCCGACGGCCAGGCAATCCGTCAGGCTGCGGTGGGACAGTCCTAAACCGACGAGGGCCGAACCTGCCCACGTCCCGGCAATGGTCAGCAGGGGCAGCCAGGCCAACCGCGGATGGAGCGAACGGAAGTTGTGCAACGTCTCCGGCTGGTGGCCCGCGTTCAGCCCGACGCAGCCCATCAGCGCGCATAAGGCATAAAAGCTGGCTTCGTTTGCCGTCCACGCCTGGGGGATTCTTCCGGACAGGCCGGCGCAGACTCCTAAAAAGAAAAAGCCGACAATGATGCCGCTCCCTTTCAGCGCCTGTAGCGTGTCTCCGCCTCGCGCCGGGGCGGAAGCGTGTCGTCCCGCGTCTTTCTTTGAGAGGCTCTTCCAGAGCCACCGGGCCGCCGCGACGCTTCCCAGTGTGCCGCCTGTGGCCAGTAGGCCGGCTTCCAATCCCAACGTCGGGAGGCTGCGTATCAGCTCCCGGTTGCTTCCCACCTCGATGCCCAGCAGGAAGAGCAATATCCATATCAACACATTGATGGCGTGCCCCAGCCATCCCATCCGCCATTTGCGCGCCAGATAGCCGAGGAACATTCCCGCCAACATACAGATAATGACCGTAAACATCGTTTTCTACCTTTTTTTGCGGCGCAAAGGTACGAAAATCTTGTTATAACTATCACATTTAGCTTATACTATAAGTAAGTGTACAGGATTAACTTATACTATGGCACACAGATAATTTTGATTAGTTACTTATCAGTAGTTAAGGAGTTAAGCCGATAGTATGCTTATCATGTATGCTAAAAGTATTGGCTTAACTCCTAAGACCCTTACGTCAGCGGGTCTTCCGTCACGCCGTCGCCGCCGTCCTCGCCGCCGGGTGTCTCTTCTTCTTCGTCGTCGGGCACGGGGTGTGCGGGGATTTCATCGTCCAGCAGTTCCCAGAAGGCGTCTGCGGCCACAAGGCTGCG
>CASGED010000061.1 GCA_949300425.1 uncultured Bacteroides sp. | reverse complement strand
TCATGTAAGACCTCCTCATGCGTTACGTGAGATGTCTCGACAAGCTCGACATGACAGATAACATCATAAAAATCTGTGTAAATCTGTCTAATCTGTGTCATCTGTGTGCCATAAAACACAACGCTAAATTATCATTTAATGGAGAAAAGGTATGAGAATTACTGATATTTATGTAAGTTTGTACCCAAATTCGTAGCATAATGATGATGAAACACTTATTTCTGCTTGTGACTTTCTTGGGGGGATTGCTTTCTGTAACGGCCCGGGCTTCGGAGGCGTTGCGGCATGTCACTTTCGTTCATTCTTATTCAAAGGCAACGTTCTGTCATGAGGATTTAAACCGCGGTCTTGTGGACGGGCTGAAGGCCGGAGGTGTCAGTACGTCTGTCAATATAGAATATTTGGGCGTAGGTGTGGGCGACTGGCATGTGCATAAGGAAATGATGGAGGAAATCTGCCAGAAGGCACGGACTGTGGGGACGGATATTTTTGTCACCATGAGCGGCGTGGCGGTCAATGCCCTGTTGGCGTGTGATGATTCGCTGCTATGGGAATTGCCCGTGGTGTGTGCCGGCATGAAGATGGTGCCCGAGGCGTTGCTCAGTCGTCCCAACGTGTGCGGTTTCTCCGTGAGTAATGACTATACTGCGTTGCTCGACGAGGCCATTCGGGTGTTTCCTGAACGAAAAGATTTTATCTGTATAGCCGATACCAGTCTTTATAGCCGCCGGAGCCTGGAGGAACTCAACGCCTACTGGAAAGTGTTCAGCCGGAAACATCCGGAGTACAGTTTGAAAGTCTACGACCTGCTGGCTGAGATGCCCGCCCGGGTGGTAAGGGATATATGCTATACGGAAAACGCTTCCAACCATATCGTCATTGCGCCCAACTGGACACAATTCATGTCTTTCGTAGCCCGCAATTCGTTTGCCGCGCCTATTTATGCGTTTCAGAATCTGGCCGTGAGCAGCGGAAGTCTTTGCGCTTACGACATGAAGCCCTACGACATGGGGTTCCGTGCCGGATTGATGGCGGCACAAGTGTTGAATGGAGCCAATCCCGCGGATTTGGGAATCAAGGACAGCAAAGGTATGTTTCTGTATAACTTCAAAGCCATGAATCAATTTGGCTTGAGCCGGAGTGTGGTAGAGAAGCAAGGAACTATCTTCGGCGCTTCGTGGGTGGAGTTGTACCAACGCTGGCTGATAGCCGGTGCGGTGGCGCTGTTTTTGATAATTGTTTCTATCATTCTTTGGTTGGTACGGCTTAATCGGCGTGAGAGCCGCCGCAGGGAGGAAATGCAGACCAGGCTGATGGTGCAGGAACAGTTGGTGAAGCAGCGTAACGAGTTCAACCACATCTTCTGCTCCTTCCGTGACGGACTGGTGACCTACGGTACCGACATGGGGCTGCACTTCATCAATCCCGCCATGCTGCGTATGTTGGCTTTGCCGATGGATGAAAGCTACGAGGGGCGTAAGGCGGGCACTTATCTGCGCATTCTTTGCAACGGGCAGGACATCCTGCATGAACTGATAATGCGGGTGATGACGGAGAAAGAACCGGTGGCCATCCCGGAGAAATCGTTCGTGCAGGAGATAAAGACCGGTACCTACTTTCCGGTGTCCGGCGAAATCATTCCTTTGCTGAATGGGGAGGAACTGAACGGCATAGCCATTCTTTGCCACAACATATCGGAAGAGGAGCGCCAACGGTTGCTGTTGCACATGACCATGGAAGACAGTGATGTGTTTCCCTGGCAGTATGACATGGACTGCGATGTTTTCCATTTCCCTCCGCGCTTGTTGCATCACATGGGGTATGAAGGGCATGATGGTTCGCTGACTCGTGGAGAACTGCGAGCCATGGTTCATCCGGAAGATTTGGATAAAGCGCACTTTAACTTCCAGTTGATTGTGCGAGGCAATGCCAGCAATGTGCGTTCCTCCCTGCGCATGAGCCATCGGGACGGAACGTACGAATGGTGGGAGTTCTGTACCGTGGCATACGACGGCTTGCAGGACGGTTCACCCTACATGGTGCTGGGCATCAGCCAAAGTATCCAGCACTTTAAGGATGCGGAAGCCCAGCTTATCGAGGCGCGCGACCGGGCTTTGCAGGCCGATCGTTTGAAGTCCGCTTTCCTGGCCAACATGACGCACGAAATCCGTACGCCGCTTAATTCTATCGTAGGCTTCTCCTCCCTCCTGAACGACATCGAACAATATTCTACTCAGGACGTGAAGGAGTTTGTACGTATCATCAACCAGAACACTCAGTTATTGTTGAAACTCGTGGGTGACGTGCTGGACATCTCCAACATTGAGTCCGGCAGCATCGAACTTCACCTTGGCGATTGTTACGTGGAAAACCTGTTAAAAGAAGTGTACGGATTACAGAACCGGGAGGAACGCCAAGAGGGGGTGGAGATGCTTTTGGAACTTCCGGGTGATGAATCGTTATGTATTCGTACCGATGTGGCGCGTCTGCAGCAGATATTGGTAAACCTTATTAATAACGCCCGTAAATTCACGCGGAAAGGGCATATCACTATCGGATGCCGGGAAGGCGAAGCCGATACCGTCATCATTTACGTGGAAGACACCGGCAAGGGCATTCCTCAATCCTCTTTGCCCTACATCTACGACCGTTTCTACAAGGTGGATGAGTATATCCAGGGGGCAGGTTTGGGCCTGAGCATCGTCCAAATGTTGGTTGGGTGTCTGCAAGGTCGAATAGCCGTCACCTCTAAGGAAGGCGAAGGTACCCGCTTCGAAGTGACGTTGCCGAAGCGGATGGGGTGATTGCTCACGTCAGTACTCCACCCGGTCTTCTTGTTCCATCCAAGCCCGGAAGGTTGCCTCGGCTTCCTCGGGCAGCAGTTCCTCTATGGGCTTGTGTCGCTCCTCGCGTTTCAAGGCGAGCTCTTCATAGATGAACGAGTCGTCGAAGCCGGCACGGGCAGCGTCCGCTTTGTTACATCCGTAATAGATGTGATCGATGTGTGCCCAATAGATGGCGCCCAGGCACATGGGGCATGGTTCGCACGAGGTATAGATGTCGCATCCCGTCAAGTCGAACGTGCCCAGCTTGGCGCAGGCGGCGCGTATGGCGCTCACTTCGGCGTGTGCCGTAGGGTCATGGTTGGCCGTCACCCGGTTTACGCCCGTAGCCACGATTTCTCCCTCCTTCACGATGACCGCCCCGAAAGGACCGCCCCCATTCTTCACATTTTCCACGGCCAGCCGGATGGCCTGCCGCATAAAGTATTCTTTTCTCATTGTTTTCTTATTTCTAATTTTACTTGTACGGGTCGATGATCTGACGCTTCTTTTTCCGCCGTGACCAGTTGCTCTGATACACAAAACGTATAGCCATTATTTTTATAACCGTAAATGTAGTCCAAGCATACGTTAGGTTTATCGGCAGGGTAGGAGGGAATCAGGGTGTTTGTAAGCACGACAAAATGTTTGTCCAATTCTTGTTGGGGTGCTTCGTTGGGAGCAGAGTTCATATCGCCTGCCAAGAATATCGGCTTGTGGATGTTCTTTACAGCCTTCACAATCTCTTCGACGGATGCCAGTTGGTCAGCCGGAGTAAGCGACTGATGCGTGGCGCAAAACACGTACTCCTTGAATTCGGCTATCAGCATCGTACGCTTCTCTTCGCGTCCGGGCATGGGAACGATTTCGCAGGAAAGCGGCTTCTCTTTAGACAAGATTCCGATGCCATAGCTTCCCCCGTCGTAGGGTATGGCGGCGGCAAACGTGCCGTACAGGCCGGTCAGTTTTTCCAATTCGGCCAATGCGTAAACTCCTCCGTTGCGTTGGGTTGCGCTATCCAACTCCTGTAATGCCACCACGTCTGCTCCTGTTTGTTTGATGATGTTGGCTATGCGGTGATAGTCACGTACGTTGTCCATTCCGATGCAATTATGCACGTTGTAAGATGCCAGCTTCACTTGCTGCCCCCATAAAGAGATGCTGCAAAGCAGGCATAATGCGCTGATAAGTGATATTCTTTTCCTGTACATTTTATTCATAAGACGTTGACTAATTGTTTCAACTCCGTATACCGTTGCTCCGTCAAAGTTCTGTTGACAGCATAACCTTTGACGAGATAGTCTTTCAGCACTTTGTTGGCCCAGATGCGGAATTGTGTGCCGCATTGACTTTTTACGCGATAACCAACGGAGATAATCATATCCAAATTATAATAAGGTATTTGTCGAGTGACAGCTCTTTTGCCTTCCGTGCGAACCTGTGCAAAAAATGCACAAGTTGGCTTCTCTTCCAATTCTCCGGTTTTGTAGATGTTCTTTATATGCCTTAAAATAGATGTTCTATCTGTTTGGAATAACTCTGCCATTTGTGCTTGTGAGAGCCATACGGTATCTCCATCCATTCTGACATCAATTGCAGTCTGCCCATCGGCAGTTTGATAAATTACAATTTTATTATTCAAATCCATATATTCTGTCATTTTTAATTATTAGCTTAGCCATTAAACTTCTTTATTATCATTATCACTGTTATTTTGATAATCTGTTTACAAAGATAATGAAAGAAAGTAGAAAATCATCAAATGTCTATATTTTTAATGATGAAGAGTATAAGTAAGTGATATAACGTGTCGCTACATTTTTAGTAGAGTAGGTTGGTGGCTTAATCTATAAACATTGTCAGTCAATGCCGAGTTGACATAGATCGTATGCCCTATCTTTTCTATGCCATAGGATTCGTGTACATGCCCCACGAGGTGGTATTGGGGATTTACTTGGGTAACTTGTTCTAATAAAGTATGATTTCCCCAATGCACATTTCCTGAATAGTCGAGTATGCTTAACGGAGGCTGATGTGTTATCAATACATCCGTGTGTTGTGGAATTTGACTGATGTGTCTTTCATAATTATTTATCGTGTCGGCCATAAATAAGGGCAAGCCATAGAAATAAACTCCTCCGATGTCGATGCCGGAGTTGCAGAGATAATGCACATTGTCGGGTAGTCCTTCAATATTGGCTTGATAAGGCGAATCATCGTGGTTGCCGGCTATAAAGATTTTGTAGGGGTGGGGGAGGCTTAACCATTTATGTGTTTAGAGATATTCATTTTAATCTAATCACCTTACCTAAAGAACTCTCAATGATTTTAGCTTGTGGAATATACTTATCCCTTAACGCTTCAATGATAACTCTTTGCGCATCAGTGACGGACGGACTTAATGTTATTTCCATCGTATTAATAATTTCATCTTTAAGATGCATATCGTAATGGGAAAATAAAAGAGATTTGTTTTGTAAAAGACAATTAATGATATTTGTTGGCATATCGGGATTTTGACTTTCAATTAGTGGGTTTAAAGGTAAAATATAGAGAACAAATCTTGATTCATCTTGAAATTTCCATCGCTTGTTTTTATAACTACCGAAAGATCCCATCTTGATAGTTGCTTTGTTCTTTCCATTATCATATTTGGTGATTTGAATGGCGTCTTTGATGTATTTGTTTATGTCGTCTACATATGTTATCTTTCTATAAAACATACTATTAGCATAACCCCAAAAAGGGTAAATGAAAAAGTCGGGCTTAGTATAATCTTGCGGTGGGATTATAGATAAAATAGATCCTTGAGTTTTTAAATTCTCAAAGTTGAGGTTTGAAACAATATATTCTTTAAACATTTCTTTTTCCATAGATATTCTGACTCCACCAAAATCTCCTCCATACATTTTCCATAGCGGTATGCTTTCTTCTTCGGATTCAGTCCAGCATGACGCAAAAACATATTTGCAAAATTTTACTCCTAATGATTCTACATTCCCTTCTTCAAGATCGTCCACTTTATCAAGACGATTAAAGCGAATGGTCTTATTCTTTAAAATTAAAGCAAGTGATTCTAAATTGGTATAATGATATATTTTCATCCTAATAGAAATTCAAATTTATACATATTCTATCTAATGACTATATATGCTCGATTGTAAGCAGATTGATGGTTATTGTGCTATTATTCATCTACCCCCTTCTTTCCACTCTTTAAAAAAGATGTTTGAGCTTCTGCGGCTACACTTACTTCCGGTATATATTCTTCGTATTTTTTTATGGATACTTTTTGTCCATAGTTTATCAGAAGAATATGGTTTAATGTGTAAACCAATGATTCCAATGTAGTGGTTCGCACTTTCGGTTTAAGTTCACACTCCCATATCCGAATGACATGCCACCCCATAGAACGTAACGCCTTAGTTTCTGCTTGGTCACGTTGGCGGTTACGTTCAATTTTGTTTCTCCAAAACTCAATGTGAGATTTGGGGAATGAGTATGAATCGCATCCTTCATGTCCATGCCAAAAACACCCATTGACGAATATCACCGTACGGTATTTCCGCAATACAATATCAGGTTTCCCTGGTAAATTTTTAACGTTAACGCGGTATCGAAACCCTCGGGAAAAAAGGAATCGCCGTACTAACATTTCAGGCTTTGTATTCTTACTCCGTACGTGTGACATGCAACGGTGGCGTTGCTCAGGTGTCATTTTGTCGGTCATCTTATACGCTTAATAACCATTCTTGTAGTAATTCGACATTTGGGTATTGTTCAGAAACTTGATTTACCCAGCAAGTGTATTTGTCTTTTGCTTGAAATAATTGCGAGTTATACTCTTCTATGGTCTGGCCACAAATCTTGATCGTTTAATAATTCTTTTACAATAGGAGCTAATTGGATAATGCGGGCGATAATAGCAGGGCAGAGAATACCTCCAATTTCTCTTTGTCCTCCTGCCGTATATAAATCTCTAAAATGAGTGTTAATTAGGGAGTGGCGAATACAAAGCCAAAGGGTGGCACGGTCATAATCAGAATTGCAAATCTCATATGGGAAAAGAATCAGCATTTCCGCTTTGTAGCGGTTCTTCTCTTCTATTGTTATATCTTCACATGACCATATCCGTAATGTAGGAGGAGTTACTGTGTCTTTTCCTATCCACCAAGGCATGGCTCTTTGTTTGCGTCCCTTTATTTTGTTCATATAGTAATTTCGGACAGTTCCTATTGGATTCTCGGATAGTCGAAATGTGTCATAGTCCGTTCCCATTTTTGAAAATATTGTTTCCGCTTTTGATACATTCATGTCTATAAGATAACGAGGAGAATGTGTAACGGCAATATCATATAGGCAATCTTGATAGGGTTTGCACATAAATTCAGCGGGATTTCCACCTAATTTCCCGAAGAACATATAAATATAACTCACGTCTTCTACACGTGTGGATTCTACAATGCTACTCCCTGTAGAAGTCCATTTGTTTTCTTTTGTGCTTTTGACTTCAACTCCGAAGTGTTTGCCTGCAGCGATGTCAGGGAAGCGTTGGCCGGATACCAATTGTATATCGTCCGGAGCGAATACCGTACCCTTACATTGATCTTTCATAGCATTTACGACTTCTTTTTCTAAAATTTTAGCATCGCAATTTTTATAAAGCCCTTTTTGAGAAGCGGCTATGTTCATATACTTGTTCGTTTTATCCATCAATGAATCAAATGCTTGTAAGGCTACTTGCTGATTCTTGTTATAGACGGCTATAATGTTTCCTGTTTCCATATCGATTATTTAAATAGTGTTGACCATAAATTTTGTATTCTCATTGCAATGTGATAAGCTAATATTGGAGGTACGGCGTTTCCTATGACTTTGTATGCACCAGATGCGCTTACCGTAAATCTTTTCCAATTGTAATCTTGTGGAATGACGAATTGATAATCGGGTGGAAAAGTTTGAATCAATGCGCATTCCCTTGGTGTCAACCTTCGTTCTTGCAGACCTTTTCTTAGTTCATCCGTATGGGTTCCTCCATGCTCTAATGACAATCGCCGATATTCTATGTTACCATGGTGTTCGGAACGGATAGTAGGCCCAATTGCATTCATGTCTATTTCTTTTTGCCCTTGGCAATGGCTACCCATATATTTGGCTTTTGAATAGAAACGTTGACTCGGGTCAAGACTTTCTTCTGGTTCTTTCAATAGCTTCAATACGTCACGCAATACGACCGGAGCAGCCAATGTCTTATCATTCAGCGTGCAATTATGAGTAGGTTGAGGGTATGGGTATAAATTCTCAGGAATGTTTTCATTTTCTAATGCTTCTGCCACTCCTTCTTTTAAGGCGTTTTTGCGTATTCCAATGAAAATAACCCTTTCTCTTGATTCTGGTACACCATAGTTGCCTGCATGCAGCACTTGCGGTGGGAGGACAATGTACCCATCTCCGTCCGCATGAGAGAAATCTGCTTGTATAATGTCTTTAATGTCTCCCATATTGACAAGACCTTTCACATTTTCCGCCACAAATATTTTGGGTTTGGTAATATCTATTACTTCTTTCATCCAGTAATAGAGTTTGCCCCGTGTTTCCTCTGTCGGTAAATCCGCTGTTCGTATCTTCCCGTCATGAGTACGCATTGAGTCAAAACCTTTTCGTTTTCCTGCAACGCTGAAATCTTGACAAGGAAATCCACCAACTACTACGTCTACATTGTCAGGAAATACTTTTACTCCATTTTTATGTTGTTTTACCAAATCTACAATGCTTTCCGTACGATAGAGGGATGGGTCGTAACCATATCTTTTCATGAATCGTGTCCAAGTTAATGAAGCTTCTTTCAGAATGTCATTAGCGAAGACTATTGAGAAATTCGTTGGTTTTACGCTTACCCAATCTTCGCTTATTTGTTTTTCTATCCATTCAGGATGGGGGGCTACGCTCTTATAAGGAGCGATGAATCCCCCTTCGAATCCCAAATCCATACCTCCACACCCAGAAAAGAGAGAAAGAATCTTTAGTGGTTTCTGACAAGTTTCCTCTTGAGCATAGATGAGGGATAGTTGACTTTCCGATACGATATCAAAGCGGACAGATTGATTTATGTTGTATTTCATAACGGTTCTATATTTCTATCCGCGAACATACAAAAAGTTTTGTATTACGTCAAAATCAATAGCCTATTAAACTATCATCTTTTTAGGGGAGTGTTAGTCTCAAATATGTCTCATTGGGGTATTTTATCCTTTTTTTAGTTTTCACCATCCCATTTCTTTTCTTCCGTCCGGCTTTCGGCCATCACTGTTTTTGCTCCATCCTTCCACCGGAATATCGCAGTACTTCCTTAGGAGTACTGGAGTATTTCCCCAGGAAGTACTACAGTACTGAGCCGGAAGTACTGGGCTAATCATACCAGTTGGTATTTTCTTCGTAGCGGTCGAAGGGCGGCACTTCCGTCACTCCGGCTTTCCGCAGGGCTTGCAGCACCAGGTTTTGCTCTTTGGGCGAGAGGGCGGTGTCGCCTCGGCGGCGCTCAAAGTAAGAATTGCGGCCGAAAATTTGCACAAGCGTGTTCATAAACGTTTTGTACTGTGCGGGATACATCCGGCTTTGGAAGTTGGTGAAGCCACGGGCGTAGGTCACGGGAGCCGAGTCGCGGTAGTAAGGGCATTGCCCGTCCGGGGCGCATCGGTTGGGGTTGATCATACGCAGGTATTCCGCTTTCTTTAATTGGGGTGTGTAGGCTATCCGGTGCAAGCAGGTGGCGGCACGGGGACAGTCGGCGTGCAGGCATACGGGATAGTTTTCCGGGATTTCCCGATATAGTTTCTTAGGCATAAGCTTTTGTTTTTTTTATTTATTAATGATAATTTAGCCCCCTCCCTCCTCCCCCCGAAGGGGAGGCTAAGACTACTACGGAGTATCATAAGCTTCCCCTCGGGGGGAGTTGAGGAGGGGTCTAAATTCCCATTTATCGTCTATTTTTGTTTATTCATTTTCTTAAATCGTTGTTGTTGGCATTGAGACTACAAAGTAAGGAAAAATTTATGGAATATGAAAGGGAAAGCAGGAGAATGTGACAGGTTGGTACCCTTATATGCGACTTTTCATATGCGCGCCTGCGAGACCGAATGTTAATGCCGTTAACATTCAACTACGCGCGCACATTAAGTAAGTCGAATTTCCCGGTGACAACCTGTCACGGGAGAATGATTGCTATTATTTTTTGCTATTATTTTTTCTTTCAAAATAAGCGGGATTCGCTTCTTTTTTGTAATTTTGCACCCCGAAAAACGGACGGTCGTAAAGGGCACGGATAGAAAGCCCCGAAATACCCTCCGTGGAAAGACGTAGAATCGTAAAAACAGAAGATAAAAACCATGGGTAAATTTGCCGAATATTCGAAGTTCAATCTTTCGGAAATCAACAAAGAGGTGTTGAAGAAATGGGACGAAAACCGGGTTTTCGCCAAGAGTATGACAGAACGTGAAGGATGTCCTTCTTTCGTTTTCTATGAAGGACCTCCCTCGGCCAACGGTATGCCGGGCATTCACCACGTCATGGCCCGCACCATCAAGGACACCTTCTGCCGCTACAAGACCATGAAGGGCTTCCAGGTGAAGCGCAAAGCGGGATGGGACACACACGGACTGCCCGTCGAACTGGGTGTGGAGAAAGCATTGGGCATCACCAAGGAAGACATCGGCAAGACTATCTCCGTGGCTGACTATAACGCCGCCTGCCGCAAGGACGTGATGAAGTTCACCAAGGAATGGGAGGATCTGACGCACCGCATGGGCTACTGGGTGGACATGAAAGACCCCTACATCACGTACGACAACCGCTACATCGAGACCCTGTGGTGGCTGCTCAAGCAGCTTTACAAGAATGGCCTGCTCTACAAGGGCTACACCATTCAGCCTTATTCGCCCGCCGCAGGTACGGGACTCAGCTCGCACGAACTGAACCAGCCGGGATGTTATCGCGACGTGAAAGACCTGACCGTAGTAGGCCAGTTCAAGATAAAGAATCCGAAACCGGAAATGGCGGAATGGGGCACGCCCTACTTCCTGGCATGGACCACCACGCCCTGGACGTTGCCCAGCAACACTGCCCTCTGCGTAGGTCCGAAGATAGACTACGTGGCCGTGCAGACATACAATGCCTACACAAATGAAAGGATGACGGTAGTCCTCGCAAAGGCATTGCTTTATGTCCACTTTAACAAGAAGGCCGAAGGTATTGCCTTGGAAGACTACAAGCCGGGCGATAAGCTCGTCCCCTTCAAGGTGGTGGGCGAATACAAAGGTCCGGACTTGGTAGGCATGGAGTACGAACAACTGATGCCGTGGGTGAAACCCGTAGAGATGGATGCCGACGGCAATTGGCACGACGCCTCGGCCAAGGCGTTCCGGGTCATCCAGGGTGACTATGTGACCACCGAGGACGGTACGGGTATCGTACACATCGCTCCTACGTTCGGTGCGGACGACGCCTTTGTGGCCAAGGCCGCAGGCATACCCGCCCTGTTCATGATAAACAAGAGAGGCGAGACACGCCCCATGGTGGACCTCACGGGCAAATTCTACCTGCTGGACGAGCTGGACGAACGTTTCGTGAAGGAATGCGTGAACGTGGACATCTACAAAGAATACGAAGGCCGCTGGGTGAAGAACGCTTACGACCCGCAATTCACCATCGATGGCAAGTATGACGAAAAGGCCGCCCAAACCGCCGAGTCGTTGGACGTGTACATCTGCATGAAGATGAAGGCCGCCGGACAGGCGTTCAAGATGGAGAAGCACGTACACAATTATCCGCACTGCTGGCGCACGGACAAGCCTGTGCTCTACTATCCGTTGGACAGCTGGTTCATCCGCAGTACCGCCTGCAAGGAGCGCATGATGGAGCTGAACAAGACCATCAACTGGAAACCCGAATCGACGGGCACGGGACGCTTCGGCAAATGGCTGGAGAACCTGAACGATTGGAACTTGAGCCGCTCACGCTACTGGGGCACGCCGCTGCCCATCTGGCGCACCGAGGATGGCACAGGAGAGAAGTGCATCGAATCCGTAGAAGAACTTTACGGCGAGATAGAGAAATCCATCGCCGCCGGATTCATGACGAGCAATCCCTACAAGGAAAAAGGTTTCCAGCCGGGCGTATATACGAAAGAGAATTATGACAAGATAGACCTGCACCGTCCCTACGTGGACGACATCATCCTCGTCTCCGAGGACGGCAAGCCGATGAAGCGCGAAACGGACCTGATAGACGTATGGTTTGATTCCGGTTCTATGCCTTACGCGCAAATCCACTATCCCTTTGAGAACAAGGAAGTCCTGGATAACCGCCAGGTATATCCCGCCGACTTCATCGCCGAAGGTGTAGACCAGACGCGTGGCTGGTTCTTCACCCTGCACGCCATCGCCACGATGGTGTTTGACTCCGTAGCCTATAAGGCCGTTATCTCCAACGGACTGGTGCTGGACAAGAACGGAAACAAGATGTCCAAGCGTTTGGGCAATGCCGTTGACCCCTTCTCCACCATCGAGAAGTACGGCTCCGACCCCTTGCGCTGGTACATGATAACGAACTCTTCGCCGTGGGACAACCTGAAGTTCGATGTGGAAGGCGTGGAGGAAGTGCGCCGTAAGTTCTTCGGCACGCTCTACAACACTTATTCCTTCTTCGCCCTTTATGCCAACGTGGACGGCTTCGAGTACAAGGAGGCCGACGTGCCTATGGCTCAGCGTCCGGAAATTGACCGCTGGATTCTCTCCCTGCTCAACACGCTGGTGAAGAACGTGGATGCCTGCTACAACGACTATGAGCCGACCAAGGCCGGCCGCCTTATTTCGGACTTCGTGAACGACAACCTCTCCAACTGGTACGTCCGCCTGAACCGCAAACGCTTCTGGGGTGGAGGCATGACGGAGGACAAACTTTCCGCCTTCCAAACCCTGTACACCTGTTTGGAGACCGTGGCCAAGTTGATGGCACCCATCGCCCCCTTCTATGCCGACATGCTCTACATGGATTTGATAGCAGTGACGGGACGCGACAACGTGGCTTCTGTCCACCTGGCTAAGTTCCCCGTGTGCGATGAAGCGTTGGTAGACAGTGAGTTGGAGGCACGCATGCAGATAGCCCAGGACATCACGTCCATGGTGCTGGCCCTGCGTCGCAAGGTGAACATCAAGGTGCGCCAACCGTTGCAGTGCATCATGATACCCGTGGTGGACGAGGAGCAGCGCGCCCACATCGAGGCTGTGAAGACGCTCATCATGAGCGAGGTGAACGTGAAGGAAGTGAAGTTTGTGGACGGCGCTTCGGGTGTGCTGGTGAAGAAAGTGAAATGCGACTTCAAGAAACTGGGACCCAAGTTCGGCAAGCAGATGAAGACCGTGGCCGCTCTTGTAGCGGGCATGAGCCAGGAGGCCATCGCTGAATTGGAGAAAAACGGAAGCTACACCTTCACGCTGGACGGCGGACAGGCTATCATCGAGACGGATGACGTAGACATCTACAGCGAGGACATACCGGGCTGGCTGGTGGCCAACGAAGGACGACTGACCGTGGCCTTGGAGGTGACCGTCACCGAGGAATTGCGCCGCGAGGGCATTGCCCGCGAACTGGTGAACCGCATCCAGAACATCCGTAAATCGAGCGGTTTCGAGATAACAGACAAAATAAATATTACATTATCCAAAAATAAGCAGACGGATGATGCGGTAAACGAATATAAAGACTATATTTGCAACCAAGTTTTGGCGACTTCGCTCACGTTAGTCGGCCAGGTGGAGGACGGAACTGCTTTGGAGCTGGACGACTGCACCTTGCAGATACGGGTGGCGAAGAACTGAAAACAACGTATTAGTAACTAAAAAAGAAACTTATTTTTAATACCAACACTAAACAATAGTAATTATGGCAGAAAAGACAAGATACTCGGATGCTGAATTGGAAGAATTCCGCGCCATTATTATGGAAAAGCTGGAGTTGGCTCAACGCGATTATGACATGCTGAAAGCCAGCCTTACGGGTGCTGACGGAAATGACGTGGACGACACGTCACCCACTTACAAGGTGCTGGAGGAAGGTGCCAAT
The DNA here is from genome assembly GCA_949300425.1 of uncultured Bacteroides sp. Classification (GTDB taxonomy): domain Bacteria; phylum Bacteroidota; class Bacteroidia; order Bacteroidales; family Bacteroidaceae; genus Bacteroides. The sequence continues at coordinate 16,376 of CASGED010000061.1, read as the reverse complement.
ACCTTGTCCAAGGAAGAAACGACCCGTTTAGCCCAACGCCAAATGAAGTTTATACAAGGCTTGCAGGCCGCCTTGGTGCGCATTGAGAACAAAACGTACGGCATTTGCCGCGAGACGGGAAAACTGATTCCCAAAGAACGTCTGCGCGCTGTGCCTCACGCCACATTGAGCATTGAGGCGAAAAATAGCGGAAAGAAATAATGAATGGCCGTTGATTCGGGCATTCAGCTACAGGCTACGAGCTACAAGCGGAGTTTAGGCAACTATCACTTGTAGCTTGTAACTTGTAGAAGAATCTATAAATACAAAAGAATGAAGAAAGTTCCCCGAAAAGGCTGGATGGCCTTAGTGATTATTTTGGCGACCCTGATAGTTGACCAAGTCATAAAAATAGCCGTCAAGACAGGTATGTACTGGCACGAAAGCGTGAATGTCATCGGTTGGATATACGACCTGCTGGGCATTCAGGCCGAGCCGCCCACGTGGTTCTACTTGTTCTTTACCGAAAACGTAGGCATGGCTTTCGGTATGGAGATAATGGGGAAATTCTTCCTGACTTCTTTTCGTATCGTGGCGGTAGGCGTGATGATATGGCTCTTGTGCAAGTTTGTTCGCCAAAACCTGAAGACGGGATTCTTGGTGTGTGTGTCCCTCATCATAGCCGGGGCCATGGGCAACATCATCGATAGCGTGTTCTACGGGGTCTTGTTCAACGAAAGCACCACTTATCAATTGGCTACCTTTATGCCCGAAGGGGGAGGATACGCGCCTTTGTTTTACGGGAAGGTGGTGGACATGTTCTACTTCCCCATTATTGACACCTACTGGCCCGAGTGGATGCCGTGGGTGGGCGGAGATCGTTTCATTTTCTTCAGCCCCATCTTTAACTTTGCCGACGCGGCTATCAGCTGCGGATTCATTGCCCTGCTTTTGTTCTACAACAAGGAATTTAGCGAAGCCTATCATTCGGTAGTAAAAAAATCATGAAGATAGTCGAGCGTTTACAGTTAGGATGCCTTGGGGTACTGATAGGGAGTTTGGTGGCTTGTGGTGTAGAGCGGCCGGACACGGTGTTGAGCGATGACGTGATGGAAAATGTGCTTTACGATTATCACATAGCTAAGGCGTTGGGTGAACAGATGAGCCGGGTGGAAGACTACAAGCGCGTGCTCTACGTGGATTACGTCTACCAAAAGCATGGTATCACCGAGGCCCAGTTTGACTCCTCCATGGTGTGGTTCACTCGCCATCCGGATGTCTTGAGCGAGATTTACGGAAAGGTTACCGAACGCTTGCGTGCCGAAGAAGCGAATGTGGAGTGGCTGGTAGCTTTGCGCGAGCATAAGCCGCTGACTTCCCTTGCGGGGGACAGCGTGGATGTATGGGCATGGCAGCCCGTTTACCGGTTGTCAGGCATGCCGATGGATAATCGTGTGGCTTTCACTTTCCCGTCCGACTCCAACTTCAAGGCGCGTGACACGTTGTGCTGGAGCGTGCGTTTTACTTTTACCGGTGAAACGTATGATAGCCTGCATGCTCCTGTCATGGTCTTGCAAATGCGTTTTGCCAACGATAGTGTGATAGGCAACTTCGTGCAAGTTCGCAAGGAAGGCATGCGGATGTTGACACTTGCAGGCGACACATTGGGAGACATTAAGGATGTCAACGGCTTTATCTATTATCCTCGTCAGGACAGTGTTAGGCCGCTGATGCTGGACCGCATATCTTTGATGCGCTATCATGCCCGTACCGTGGACTCGCTGGCGTTGGCTCAAGATTCGTTGGCAGCTGATACCTTATCCAAAGAAACGCCCCAAAAGGCGGCGGAACGACAGGTAAAGCCCGTCAAGACTGAGACAATGGATGAGCCGAAAAAAGAAGAACCGCGCCGACTTAGTCCTTCGGAAATGCGCCGTTCGCAGAGACCTCAAGAGCAAATGCGCAAGACTGAGGCTGCACCTCGCAGGAGGGAGGCTAATTCACCTCAACCGGTTACCCGCTTAAAACAAAATGTCAAACTTCGCAAGGTAGACGAATGATGAAACGTTTCGCTGCCCATTATGTCTATATGCCCGGTCGGGGCTTCTTGAAAAGATTTGTGGTAGAGACGTGGGAGGAAGGAGTAGTCCGTCTTTTCCCTTTGACCGGAGAGGTGGAGAATACGGAATGGTTGCCCGGTGTCATCGTCCTGTTGCCCGAAGGCATGCCGCTTGAAGGTGTGGTGTTCGATGTTCCTGTCCTGTTGGAAGCTGCTCCTGCGGATGCGCAGGCTTCGCTTTCCGCCTGTACCCCTTATTTGTTTTATCCGTTTGATTTTACCGGTAAGAAACCTGTCGCCGGAACTCGGCGCACACGATTGCGGTAGCGATGGCTACGTTGAGCGATTCGGACGTGTCGCGTCCGGCCGGATAGTTTGGGATGTAGAGCCTGCGGTTGATGAGGGCGCTTACTTCCGGACTGATACCTTTCCCTTCGTTGCCCATCACTATCAGCCCGTTGCCCGATAAGGGCTGTTTGTACATGTCTTTTCCATCGAGGAAGGTGCCGTATACGGGGATGCTTATGTCCAAATTTGTTATCATTTCGGGGAGGGACGTATAGTGTAACTTCACGCGGGCAATGCCTCCCATCGTGGCTTGTATGGTCTTGGGGTTATAGATGTCTACGGTGTCCGGCGAGCAAAAGATGTGCTCGATGCCAAACCAGTCGGCTAACCGGACAATGGTTCCTAAGTTGCCGGGATCTTGCACGCCGTCCAATGCCAGGCAAAGGGAGTGGGAGAGGATGGCGGGATCCATGGCTTCGTCCCGTTGCCCGAACACGCCTAACACTTGTTGGGGAGTTTTGAGCAGGCTGGCGCGTGCCAGTTCTTCCTCTGTAACTTCCACCATTTCCTCTGCTTGGATAGACGGAGCGGACGAAAACCATTCGGCAGTTCCCGCCAAAAAGCGGCACGGGAAATGTCCCAACAAGTCGCCTACCAGTTTGGGGCCTTCTGCCAGGAATACATGTTCGGCCTTGCGGTTTTTCTTCAACTCCAGCGAGTGGATATACTTTATTTTGTTTTTGCTAAGCGTCATGGGTGTTTTTGCTTTTCGAATGCAAAAGTAATACAGACAAAACAAACTCGTCCGTTTTTAATTTAGACTTTATCTTAATCCAATTTCAATACTGCCAAGAACGCTTTTTGCGGCACCTCCACGTTGCCTATCTGTTTCATGCGCTTTTTGCCTCGCTTCTGCTTTTCGAGGAGCTTGCGCTTGCGGCTCACGTCACCTCCGTAGCACTTGGCGGTAACGTCCTTGCGCACGGCCTTGATGGTCTCGCGGGCAATGATTTTGGCACCGATAGCCGCCTGTATGGCTATCTCGAACTGCTGGCGGGGGATAAGTTCTTTCAACTTCTCGCACATGCGGCGCCCCAACTCGTAAGCATTGTCAAAGTGGGTTAACGTGGAGAGAGCGTCCACCGGCTCCCCATTAAGCAAAATGTCGAGCTTGACCAGTTTGGAAGGGCGGAAACCGTTGGGGTGATAGTCGAAGGAGGCATATCCCTTGGAGATGCTCTTCAACTTGTCGTAGAAATCTATCACTATTTCACCCAAAGGCATGTCGTAGTAGATTTCCACCCGGTTGCCGGAGATGTACTCTTGTTTCACCAGTTCGCCCCGCTTGCCCAAGCAGAGGGTCATAATAGGACCGATGTAATCCGTAGTGGTGATGACCGAAGCGCGTATATAAGGTTCTTCGATGTGGTCTATCATCGTAATATCGGGCATAGAACCTGGGTTGTGTACCTCGATGACGTGGCCTTGCTTGTCATAGACATTATAGGATACGTTGGGCACGGTGGTGATGACATTCATATCAAACTCCCTGTCCAAACGTTCCTGCACGATTTCCATGTGGAGCAATCCTAAAAAGCCACACCGGAAACCAAAGCCCAAAGCCAGTGAAGATTCGGGCTGGAAGGTCAATGAAGCATCGTTCAGCTGGAGTTTCTCCAATGAAGAGCGCAAGTCCTCGAAATCCTCGGCCTCAATGGGATATACCCCCGCAAAGACCATCGGCTTCACTTCTTCAAAGCCGGCGATAGCCTCTTTGCAAGGGCGGGCTATGTGGGTGATGGTGTCGCCCACCTTCACTTCCTTGGAAGTCTTGATACCGGAAATGATATAGCCTACATCGCCTGTACGGAGTTCGGCGCGCGGCACCATGTCCATCTTGAGCACACCTATCTCGTCGGCCTCGTATTCTTTGCCGGTATTGAAGAACTTCACCTTGTCGCCCGTGCGGATGATGCCGTTTTCTATCTTGAAGTAAGCGATGATACCCCGGAAGGAATTAAATACGGAGTCGAAGATAAGCGCCTGAAGCGGCGCTTCCTCATCTCCCGTAGGACAAGGAATGCGTTCGACAACGGCGTTCAGAATCTCCTCCACACCCATACCCGTCTTTCCGCTGGCGCGTATGATTTCCTCGTGCTTGCATCCCAAAAGTTCTACGATTTCGTCCTCCACCTCTTCGGGCATGGCGTTCACCATGTCGCATTTATTCACTACGGGAATGATTTCCAAGTCATGCTCAATGGCCATGTAAAGGTTGGATATGGTCTGTGCCTGCACGCCTTGCGTGGCGTCCACAATGAGCAACGCGCCCTCACATGCGGCTATGGAGCGGGATACTTCGTAAGAGAAATCCACATGTCCCGGAGTGTCAATCAGGTTCAAGATATATTTCTCACCTTTGTAAGTGTACTCCATCTGGATGGCATGACTCTTGATGGTGATGCCTCGCTCACGTTCCAAATCCATGTCATCCAGCATCTGCCCTTCGGTGATTTGTATCGTTTTCGTAAATTCCAGCAAACGGTCGGCCAAGGTCGATTTGCCATGGTCGATGTGCGCTATAATGCAAAAGTTGCGTATATGTTTCATCAGTCAATCTTAATATATAAATGAAAGCGGGCACAAAGTTACGAAAAATCCTCCCAAGAATGAAACTTTCAAATAAATTCATTAACTTCACCCCCGAAAAACTAAGTTATAGAAGATCCATGAAAATTCATTCGATACTCGACACCGATTTATACAAGTTTACGACATCGTATGCTTACGTCAAGTTGTTTCCTAATGCGCAAGGGACATTTGTCTTTACCGACCGTGACCAAACCGAATATTCCAACGAGTTTCTGGCCGAGCTGAAAACGGCTATTGATACCATGCGCCGGATTGCCCTGACGGGCGACGAACTGGAGTACATGACGCAGAGTTGCCGCTTCCTGCCCCGCGTGTACTGGGAGTGGCTGTCTTCCTTCCGCTTCCAGCCCGAAAAGGTGAACATCTATCTGGACGAATCGCGGCACCTGCACATGGAAGTGACGGACTACATGTATAAAGTGACGCTCTACGAGGTACCGTTGCTGGCCATCGTGTCCGAAGTGAAGAATCAAGTCATGGGCAACATGCCCGACCTGAACGTGGTTATCTCCCGGTTGGTGGACAAGGTGGCGTTGTCCAACCGCAACCGAATGCCTTTCTCGGAGTTCGGCACACGCCGGCGCTTTTCCTTCGAAGTGCATGACACGGTTATCGCTTACCTGAAACAACACGCCCAGTATTGCACAGGCACGTCCAATTGCTACTTTGCCATGAAGTACGGCATGCGCCCCATGGGAACCCATCCGCACGAGTGGTTCATGTTCCACGGAGCGCAATTCGGCTACAAGCACGCCAACTACATGGCGCTGGAGAACTGGGTAAACGTGTATGACGGAGACTTGGGTACGGCTCTCTCTGACACATATACCACCGATGCCTTCTTGAACAACCTGAGCCGGAAACAGGCCAAATTGTTCGACGGGGTGCGGTGTGATTCGGGCGATGAGTTCGACTTCACCAATAAGCTTATCGCACGCTATCAGGAATTCGGCATCGATCCCACTACAAAGACCATCATCTTCAGTAACGCGTTGGACTTTGAAAAGGCACTCGAAATCTTCCGCTTCTGCCAAGGACGCATTCGGTGCGCCTTCGGCATCGGCACGAACCTGACCAACGACACGGGCTTCCGTCCCTCGAACATTGTCATGAAATTAGCCCGGTGCAAAATGAGTGCCAACCAGGAATGGCGCGAGTGTGTGAAACTATCCGATGATGAAGGCAAACATCTGGGCAGCAATGCCGAGGTGCAAGCATGCCTTTATGAATTACAGATTTAATAAACAATGCATTACGATTTTAAAAAGCAAATACGAAGCTTCGGTTATGCCTGGAAGGGCATCCGGTGCGTGGTGGGGAAGGAACAGAACCTGAACTTTCATTTCATTGCGACCGTGTGCGTGGTGGTGGCCGGACACTTCTTTCATATCACCCGCATGGAGTGGATAGCCGTCCTGCTCTGTATCGGGATGGTGATAGGAGCCGAAATGTTCAATAGTGCCGTAGAGCGCATCGTAGACCTCGTTTCGCCCCAACGCCATCCCCTGGCAGGTCAGGTAAAAGACATCGCCGCCGGAGCGGTATTGGTGTGCGCTCTGACGGCGATGACAATAGGACTGATTATCTTTGTCCCCTACCTGACGCGCTTCTTCTTATAATAAGGACGGGTGGCGAACACGTACATCAACAGGGCCAGGGCCAAGGATCCGTACATCAAGGCATCTTCGCCTATCGGCGTCTTGTCCACTTCTTCCATATAGCACACGGTCCATATTCCGGCCAATAAGCCTGTGTCCATAAGCAGGTTGAAGGTCATGTTGCCTGTTGCCCGTTGGCAATGGTGGGATAGCTTAACAAATATCTTTATCGCCACCGGGGTCAACGCCGGAAGCAAAAACAAGGGAAGCGTCCAAAGGCTTCCTTCTACTCCGGCCACATCCAGCAAAAATACACCCCCTATGCCGAAAGCGTAGGCCAATATGCCCACGTTGAAAGCCGGCAACCAGGCACGTGGAAGCCAAAAACGGTCAATACTGCACAAGCTCACTCCAATAGGGGCACGGAAAGACACATACACCAGCAAAGCCAACATGAAGGCCACCCCTCCACAAACCGCCGAAAGGTAGGTGAGAAACGTAAGTGAATCGTAGGACAAGACCCCCACACCCGCTATCATGCCGCACACCATACCTAAACGCCCGCAAAAGGCGAAAAGCATATTGCCCGACGTGCGATGGCCGGACTGGGTGATGTCAATGCTGATGGTAGTGCCCGCGCCAATGGCCAATGCCAGGCACACGCCCTGTACCAACGCCACCCACACGTACCACGTCTCGCGAATGTAGGTAGCCGTGGCCATGGTCAACGCGATGCCCGCTAACGCTCCTAATAATACATGCTTCCGCCTGAACGTGTCCGCTAAGTAGGCGTGGAAAGGTCCCGCCAACAACCCTCCCAACAGGAAGAAGGGAAATATGCGGACTACTACCTCTGTTTTGACCAAAGGCAAGGCGCCAATGACCATGTACACCGAGGCGTACAAAAGGAAGTTGACCACACACATCAGGAGGAATCCTTGTGTTAGGAAGCTATCAGTATTGCTCTTTCTCATTCGGGAAATCCAAGTTCTTCACATCCGAGATATAGCGGCTGATAGCATCCGTCATCACCGTATGCAGGTCGGCATACCGACGCAGGAAACGGGGGCGAAACCCATTGTTCATACCCAGCATATCCTGCACGACCAGCACCTGCCCGTCTACATCGCCACCGGCGCCAATGCCTATTACGGGAATCTGAAGTTCATGAGATACTTTTCCGGCCAAAGCGGCGGGAATCTTCTCCAGTACCAGGCCGAAGCATCCGGCTTCTTCCAGCAAATGGGCGTCGCGCACTAATTTTTCGGCTTCGGCATTGTCCTTCGCCCGCACGGTATAAGTACCATATTTATTAATGCTTTGAGGCATCAATCCCAAGTGTCCCATGACAGGTATGCCCGCATTCACAATACGCTTTACGGTGTCAATGATTTCCTCACCTCCTTCAATTTTCAAGGCATCGGCGTGGCTCTCCTTCATGATACGAATAGCCGAAGTTACACCTTCCAATTCATTCCCCTGGTATGAGCCGAAGGGCATATCTACCACCACCATTGCGCGCTTTACGCCACGCACTACGGACTTGGCGTGATAAATCATTTGGTCGAGGGTAATAGGCAGGGTGGTCACATTGCCGGCCATGACGTTCGAGGCCGAATCGCCCACCAGAATCACGTCCATACCGGCACCATCCACAATCTGTGCCATGGTGTAATCATACGAAGTCAACATGGAAATCTTTTCGCCTCTCTGTTTCATCTCGAAGAGGCGATGAGTCGTCACTTTACGAGTGTCGTCTGAAATATATCCAGCCATTGCGTTATAAGATTTTAAAAATTTCGGGCGCAAAGTTACATCTTTTTCCTATACCTTGTTCACTTCACGCATTTTATCGTAAGAGAATCCTTGAAAATCATCTATCACGCGGTGGCAAAGCGGAGCGATGTCCTCACGTTTATTGGTGGTGGCAAGGCCTATGACGACAGCTCCGGAGGCCATGCCCGCCTTCAGCCCGTTGAAGGAATCTTCGAACACATACGTTGTGTCCGGTGTCGTTCCCAGCACCTCCATGCCCAGCAAGAAACAATCGGGAGCAGGCTTGGAAGCCGCGAACATCTCGGCCGTCAGGACACGGTCGAACATCGTGCGAAGTTCGGGACGGACACTATATACGGCTTCCATCTTCTGCCGGTTTGAACTGGTGACCACAGCCGTCCTTATTCCGTGCTTACGCAGGTCAGCCATGAATCCGGGAAAGCCGGGGATAAACTCGTAGGACATTTCTTCCTCAAACCGGTTGAGCGCCTGGGTTATTTCCCGTTGCTCCTTCTCCTTACCTTTGAAGAACATTTCGTAGATGTGCGTCAAGGTTTGCCCCTTGATAAGTCCTTCCAAGTCATTCCTCCCCAGGTAATCCGCTCCAATCCGATGCCAAAAACGGCTGTATTGTGTCTCGGTGTCTACCACTACGCCGTCAAAGTCGAAAAGCACGGCTATGTTTTCTTTCGTCTCCATATTAAATGGTAATTTAAATTCCTTTTTCTCCGTGCAAAGTTCAGAAAAGTTTCGCAATGTTGCAAACAGAAGATATGAACTTCTCATTAAAATATACTACGCCACTATGTTGTAAAACGTAATACTTTTCTCTATTGTAACGTGCTGACTTCAGTGCTAATGATTAGCTCGGGCAAAGATAAGTGGTAAATAACTCTGCAAAATCCTTTCCCTGTCCGTACGGAAATTGTACCTTTGTACGCTAAACTATCATTCCTATGAATCAGAACCCCGAACTGGAGCTTGCCCGTAAATTCATCGAGAGCACGGGCACCAACCTCTTCCTCACCGGTAAGGCCGGTACCGGCAAGACCACCTTTCTGCGTCAGCTAAAGGCAGAATCGCCCAAGCGTATGGTGGTGCTGGCTCCTACGGGCATAGCGGCCATGAATGCGGGAGGCATCACGCTGCACTCGTTCTTCCAGTTGCCCTTTGCGCCCTATGTGCCGGACGCTTCTTATCAGGCAGAAGACAAAGCCTCGCATAGCTATCGCTTTAGCAAAGAAAAGGTGCGCATTATGCGAAGCATTGACCTGCTGGTGATAGACGAGATAAGCATGGTGCGGGCCGATGTGCTGGATGCCGTAGACGCCGCCTTACGCCGATACCGGAGGAACGGACAACCCTTTGGCGGCGTGCAGCTTCTGATGATAGGCGACCTGCAACAATTGGCTCCCGTGGTGAAGGACGAGGAGTGGAAGCTGCTCTCCAAGTATTACAAGACGCCTTACTTCTTCTCCTCTCACGCCTTGCAACAGACGGATTACTTCACCATCGAGCTGACCCAAGTCTACCGCCAACGGGACAATCGCTTCCTGGAGCTGCTCAACAGCATCCGCGAGAACCGGTGTGACGCCTCCGTGTTGGCCGAGCTGAACAGCCGCTATCTTCCCGGCTTCAACCCGCCTAAGGAGGAAGGCTACATTCGCTTAGTGACCCATAACTATCAGGCGCAACGCATCAACGACTACGAGTTGGAGCGGCTTCCCGGACGTTCGTACGCATTCGAGGCAAGCGTCGAAGGCAAGTTCCCGGAGTATCTCTATCCTACGGAGAAGGAACTTGTGCTGAAGCCCGGCGCACAGGTGATGTTCGTCAAGAACGACACGACCGGGGCGCATCGTTATTATAACGGCACGATAGGCGAGGTGATGTCTGTGTCATCCGTCGGGATAGAAGTGCGACGCCTTGATACGGGCCTCTCGCTGACTCTGCAACAAGAGGAATGGAGCAACTCCCGCTATGCCCTGAACGAGGAGACCAAGGAAATCACCGAGGAAGTGGAAGGCGTGTTCCGTCAATATCCCTTGAAACTGGCGTGGGCCATCACCGTGCACAAGAGTCAGGGACTGACTTTCGACAAGGCCATCATCGACATACAGCGTTCCTTTGCCCACGGACAGGCGTATGTGGCTTTGAGCCGGTGCCGCACGTTGGAAGGCTTGGTGCTGGGCGCTCCTCTTCCGGTCAAAGCCATCATCAATGATGACACGGTGGCATCCTTTACGCGGGAGGCGCGTGCCAAGAATCCCGGTGAACGCTTCTCGGTCTTGCAACAAGCTTATTTCAAAGAATTGCTGGCGGAACTGTTCGGCTTTCGTCCACTGGTGAATTCCTTCCGCCACTATGTCCGCTTGATAGACGAGCATCTGTATCGTCTTTATCCCAAGCAATTGGAGGCGTGCAAAGCGGAGCTGACCCGATTGGAGGAGAAGGTGCTGAAAGTGTCGGAAAAGTTCGCCCTGCAATACGGCCGGCTGGTGGACGGACATCAGGACGAACTGTTGCAAGCGCGCGTTAGGGCGGGGGCCGGATATTTTGTTGAGCAGATACGTCCGCTCTACACCGTGGCCGTGCGTAAGCCTCTTGAGACGGATAACAAGCAGCTGCGCAAACAACTGAATGCCGCGTATGATGAGCTGTGTGACCGCTATCGCCAGAAGGAAGGCTTGCTGGTTTTTGCGGCTGAATCGGGCTTCTCCGTTTCCGCTTATTTAAAGACGAAAGCTATGTTGACCCTTGAAGGGACAGATACCTCTCCGAAGAGTAAAGAGCGCAAACCGAAGCCCGATGCCAAGCTCACCGATGTGTCGATGGATATTCAACATCCCGAATTGTTCGAACGGCTTCGTGCATGGCGCAATACCGAGGCGGCACGTCTCAATCTGCCTCCTTACACGGTGTTGGCTCAAAAAGCGTTGATAGGCATCAGTAATCTGTTACCCTTGGATAAAACGATGTTGTTGCGCATCCCTTACGTGGGTAAGAAGAGTGTGGAGAAATATGGGGACGAAATATTGGCGCATGTATACGCTTATAAGAATGGACAAGTACTTTAGTACTTCCCCAGGAAAGTACTCCGGTACTTGCCATTAATACTTTAGTACTTCCTGGGAAGTATTGAGTCCGTTTATCACTTTATCAAAGGCAGGGCGATGCTGAAGGTAGAACCGGCACCTTCGGTGGAAGTGAACCAGATTTTTCCTCCGTTGCGTGTGATGAAGTCCTTGCAGAGCAGTAAGCCCAATCCTGAACCTTCCTCATTCTTTGTGCCGTATGTAGTATAGGCAATTTCGGGATTCATCAGTTTGGCTTGGTTCTCTTGGCTGATGCCACAGCCTTGGTCTTTGATGTGCATCACGGCCATACCGTCTTTTTTCTCCAGTGATACGGTAATCTTTGTACCGGCTGAGCTGAATTTATAGGCATTGCTCAGCAGGTTGCGCACTACGGTTTTCATCGTATCTATATCGACGTTTACCAATAAAGGACCGCATGGCTTTATCTCTAAACTTATCTGTTTCATGTCTCCCACTAACTTGAAGATTTCCTGCACACCGTTTAAGATTTCCATCAAGTCTGCCGTTTGAGGCATAAGCGTCAACTGCCCCGTTTGGCTCTTGCTCCATTTTAATAAGTTGTCCAGTAAGGAAAAGACATCTTCCGTAGTTTGGTTGGCGCTTACGAGCAGCTCGTGCATGTCTTTACCGATTTTGTCCACACCCAGATTGGCCAGCAATAAGTTCAGCACCATCTTGATGGAGCCGATAGGCGAACGAAGGTCGTGGCCGATAATGGAGTACAAGCGGTCACGTCCTGCGATGATGCGTTCCAATTCTGCATTCTTATCATTCAAAAGGCGCTTGGCGGCTACCAGCGAAATCTGATGATAGATACGTGTAATGAGCTCTTCTTTGTTGAAGGGCTTGGAGATGAAATCGTTTCCACCAGCCTCGAATCCTTTTACAATGTCAGCCGTACTGTTGAGGGCTGTCAGGAAGATGATAGGTACTTCACTCGTTTGAGGGTCGCTCTTTAGTTTCTTTGCCACTTCGAAGCCACTCAGGTCGGGCATCATGACATCCAGCAACAACAAGTCCGGTTTCTCGTTTTGAGTCATTTCAATAGCCTGATGACCGTTGGAAGCAGTCATTATGCCAAATTTCTCGCTTGTAAGGAGCACTTTCAACAACATGAGGTTCGACATCACGTCATCGACAACCAGAATTTTGTATTCCGAAGGATTAATTTTCATGTCCATCATCGTTCTATTTTTTTGGGGTTATTCTTTTGACTAAGGTTATCTTCTTTATGGCTCAACACCGTTCTTTGAAATATTTTATTACCTGACGCAATCCCTTGTCAAGTGGTATTTGCGGCTTCCATCCCAAGACTTGTTGGGCCAGCGATATGTCCGGTTTGCGTTGCTTGGGGTCATCATGGGGCAGGGGCTTGAAAACGATTTCTGACTTGGATCCGGTCATTTGAATCACTTTATGAGCCAACTCCAGAATCGTGAATTCTCCGGGGTTTCCCAAGTTGACCGGGCCTATAAAATCATCGTCCGTGTCCATCATCCGTATCATGCCCTCTATCAGGTCGTCCACGTATTGGAAACTCCGTGTCTGTTCGCCCGTTCCGTATATCGTTAAAGGTTCGCCTTGCAGGGCCTGAACGATGAAGTTGGAAACTACCCGCCCGTCATTGGGCAACATGTAAGGCCCGTAAGTATTGAAGATGCGGATAATCTTGATGCGTACCCCGTTTTGCCGGTGATAGTCCATGCACAAGGTTTCTCCACAACGTTTGCCCTCGTCATAGCACGAGCGGATACCTATCGGGTTCACGTTCCCCCAATAGCTTTCGTACTGGGGATGTATCGTCGGGTCTCCATACACTTCGCTGGTAGAGGCTTGGAGTATTTTGGCCCTGTTCTTTACGGCCAAATCTAACATGTTGATGACACCCATAACGGCGGTTTTTATCGTCTTGATGGCATCGTATTGATAATGAACTGGCGATGCGGGGCAGGCTAAGTTGTATATTTCGTCTATGTCTTCGGCTTCGTAAGGAGTCACGATGTCATGGAGTACAAATTCAAAATTCGGGTTATTCCTAAAGAAAGCGATGTTATGTTCCGATCCTGTAAACAGATTGTCCAGACATATCACGTGACACCCTTCCCGCAGAAGTCTGCGGCATAAGTGCGTCCCTATAAATCCGGCTCCTCCAGTGACTAATACTCTTTTCATTCTTGCCAATCTCTTTAAAGCCCTCTTATAAAAAGTTTGTTTCGTTTTACTATCAGTTTACAAAAGTAAACTATTTATATCAATATTGCAAGAATCCGGGTAATTCTTTTCTATAAATATTGCCTAATCAACCGGATAAAGTCATGCCGTGCGTGAAGCCGAAAGGATATGGCGGGCATAAAACCATACGATGATATATGCCGCGAAAGGCACTACGAACGAAAGTACCATGTTGCTATAGTCGGCTACCAAGCCCATCAGAAGCGGCCCTACAACACCTCCTACGGGAGTCATCATCAGGAAAGAAGACGCTCGCTTGGTGTGGGCGCCCAACCCCCGGAGGGACAAGGCGAAGATAGTAGGAAACATGATGGCCTCGAAGGCATATCCGCATAGCAGGGCTACCAGCGACACCATGCCCCAATCGAGCAACACCAGTGCCGTGGTGGCCACAACTCCCGACGCGCAATAGAACAACATCTTCTCCGCCCGTACGCTACGCATAATCCAGCTTCCCGCGAAACGTCCCAGCATGAACAAGCCCAATCCTCCGAATGAAAGCACCCACGAGGCTTCGCGGGCGTGCATCCAGCCTTGCTCTACCACGTAGTTGATGAAGAAGCTATTGATGGATATTTCACCAATCTCATAAGCGAACAAGGCTATCAGTCCGAACACGAAGAGCCGGTGTGACCACAAACTTACGGCACGCCCCTCGGCGTCCACTTCCTTTTCGTGCTCAATCTCGGGCAATTTGACACGGGAGAAAACCAATGCCACCAGCAATACTACCACCCCCATGCACACATAGGGCAGGGCCACATTGCCGCTCCCTTGTCCTCCGTCATCGGAGAACAATAGCAAACCCGTCAGGATAGGAGCGCAGATACATCCTAATCCGTTGAACGATTGTGCGAAGTTCAATCGGCTGGCAGCCGTCTCCTTGGGTCCCAACTCTGTGGCGTATGGATTGGCGGCCGTCTCCAGAAAGGTCAGCCCGCACCCGATGACGAATAAGGCGAACAGGAAGATATTGAACGACATGTAATGTTGTCCGGGGATAAAAATGAATGCCCCGATTCCGTAAAGCAATAAGCCGAACACTACGCCCCGTCGATAGCCGAAGCGCGTGATGAAAAGCCCGGCGGGAATGGCCATCACAAAGTAGCCCAGATACATCATGGCCTGTATCATGGCCGAATGGGACTTGGTGATGTCCAATAGTTCCTGGAAATGTTTGTTGAGCACATCAAGGATGGCGTGCGCAAATCCCCACAAGAAAAACAGGGATATAATCAATATGAAGGGAACCACGTATGATTCTCCTATCAAAGGTATTCGTTTTCGTTTCATTCGTTACAGGACTTACTTATTTAGACAACGCTTCATCAATCTCCTTCAATTCCTCTTCACTGAAATCCGTGTTTTGCAAAGCTTTCAGGTTATCGTCCAATTGTTCTACCGAACTGGCGCCTACGATGACCGATGTGACCAGTTCGTCTTTCAATAGCCAAGCCAGCGCCATTTCGGCCAAGGTCTGTCCGCGTCGTAGGGCGATGTCGTTTAACGTCCGTATCCGGGTCAATACTTCCGGGGTGAGTGCGCTCGATTTCAGGAAGCCGCCTCTCGCTATACGCGAATCTTCTGGGATGCCGTTCAGGTATCTGTTTGTGAGCAAACCTTGTGCCAAGGGGGAGAAAGCGATGAAGCCCGCCCCGTTCTCACGCGCCTGCTCTAAAATATGTTCTTCTGCCGGAGCCAGATTGAACAAGTTGTACCGTCCTTGATACAAAAGGCATGGTACGTCGTGTTCACGCAAGTATTGGTAAGCCCGGCAAGCAGCCTCGTAAGGATATTTGGAGAGGCCCACATAGAGCGCTTTGCCTTGGCGCACGATATCCACCAGAGCCTGCATTGTCTCTTCGAGCGGTGTGTCGGGGTCGTAGCGATGGGAATAGAATACGTCTACATACTCCAAGTTCATGCGCCGCAGGCTTTGGTCGAGGCTGGCCATCAATGATTTGCGTGAGCCCCACGTACCATACGGACCGGGCCACATGTCATGTCCTGCCTTGGTGGAGATGAACAACTCGTCCCGATAGGGGGCAAAAGAGGATTTCATGACTTGACCAAAAGTCTTTTCGGCGCTTCCTTCCGAAGGACCGTAATTGTTGGCCAAGTCGAAATGGGTGATGCCGCAGTCAAATGCGTGATGCAATTTGCGCTTGCTTCCCGCCAACGTATCCACATCTCCAAAATTATGCCACAAGCCCAATGATATTTCGGGCAATAATATTCCGCTATGTCCCGCCCGCCGGTATTTCATGCCTGACAGGTAGCGGTTCTCAGCCGCTTGGTAAAGAGGTTCTATCATACCTTAATTATATAAATGCGATTCACTTGGAATTACCGTAAACGAAAAAACGGAGTTACGTCCCACGTGACCTAACTCCGTTCTCTCTCTCTGAGCGGAAAACGAGACTCGAACTCGCGACCCCAACCTTGGCAAGGTTGTGCTCTACCAACTGAGCTATTTCCGCAAAAGTCCCCTCTTTCATAAGGGGTGGTGCCCAGAACAGGACTCGAACCTGCATGCCTCTCGACACACGCACCTGAAACGTGCGCGTCTACCAATTCCGCCACCTGGGCATCAACAAACAATGAACACTTGAGCGGAAAACGAGACTCGAACTCGCGACCCCAACCTTGGCAAGGTTGTGCTCTACCAACTGAGCTATTTCCGCATATCATTTT
>CASGED010000060.1 GCA_949300425.1 uncultured Bacteroides sp. | reverse complement strand
TGTTTAATGGCACACAGATGACACTGATGAGACAGATTTACACAGATTTTAAAGGGCTTCGCCTACAGGTTTAAAGAATAAATCTGTGGTCATCTTGTGAAATCTGTGTCATCTGTGTGCCATCTAAATTCCCATTTATCATATATCTCATATCTTAAACTTCGGCGCCTCCCGATAAGCTTTCTCGTTGAACTGGTACAGGGCTGCGCCGCGCCTCGACCCCGTCTTGTCTATCTTATCGGTCTTTTCAATGTAATTCATCTCGGCCACGCGCTTGCGGAAGTTCCGCTTGTCCAACGGTTCGCCATAGATGACTTCGTAGAGGTTTTGCAGTTGCGACAAGGTGAAGAGTTTGGGCAACAAGTTGAAGCCGATAGGTTCGGTGGCCGCCTTTTGGCGCATCAACGCCCGCGCCTTTCGCACCATCTCCGTGTGGTCGAATATCAGCGGGGGCACTTCGTCGATGTTCACCCAGTAGGCGTTGTGTTGGCGCACCAGCTCGCGGTCGTACTCGTCGATGTTTATCAACGCGTAATAGGCCACGGAGACGACCCTTCCGCCCGGGTCGCGTTGCACGTCGCCAAACGCTCCCACTTGCTCCATGTACACCTTGTCCAGTCCTGTCAGTTCGGCCAATACTCGCTTGGCGGCATCGTCCACACTTTCGTCTTCCTGCACGAATCCGCCCATCAGGGACCATTCGCCGCGGGCCGGCTCAAAGTCACGTTGGAGCAGCAGCAGGCTCAGCTCGCCCTCCAGGAAGCCGAAGATGATGCAGTCGATGCCGACATAGAAACGGGGATTGGAACTATAATAGTTATTCATCTATAAGTTAAATGATAATTTATCGTTGTGTTTAATGGCACACAGATGACACTGATGAGACAGATTTACACAGATTTTAAAGGGCTTCGCCTGCAGGTTTAAAGAATAAATCTGTGGTCATCTCGTGAAATCTGTGTCATCTGTGTGCCATCTAAATTCCCATTTATCATATTATTTACCAGAAATATGCGTAGAACAACGCGCAGAGCACGATGACGCCTAACGAGGCGACGATGTCCCACACGCCCCAACTCTCACGGATGGACTTCTTGTAGTCCTTGGTGAAGGTGATGGCCGCTACCTGTTCGGCGGTGGGTTTCGGCGTGAAGGCCGAAATGACGAACATGGCGATGATGATGAATACCAGCAACCACACTTCGAATATCAGCCAGTTAGTCTGCCAGAACCAGGTGGTGTATTCCCAGAAAGCGCCGTCCATCGTAGCCTTGCCCGAGTTGGTCAGCACGTTGGTCAGCAAGCGCAGCATACCAATCAGGAAGCCGCCAATCAAGCCCCATTCGCCCGCCTTCGGCGTGATGCGCTTGGAGAAGATACCCAACGTGAACACGGCTACCATGGCGGGCGCAATCAGCGACTGGATGTCTTGCAGATAAGAATACAGGTTACCCATGTTCATCATGATAGGCATCCATGCCAAGCCTAAGATAACGACCACGACCGTGGCGATACGTCCTACCAACACGTAGTGGCTCTCGCTCATGCCTTTCTTCATCGGCTTGTAGAAGTCCTCGGTGAACAGCGTGGCGCAGCTATTGAAGAAGGCGGCCAGCGAAGCCACGAGGGCGCAGATGAAACCGATGGTTACGATACCTTTCACGCCGGCGGGCAGGATGTTCTTCACCATCATGGCGAAAGCTCCGTCCGTATCGTGCGTATTGGCAAGATCCATCACAATGCCGCTTCCCGTCTTTTGTGACAATGCGAACGCCACCATACCGGGGATGAGGAACATGAACACCGGCAGTATCTTGAAATAACCGGCGGCAATCGTACCGCGGCGCGCACGCTTCATGACGGCCTCGTTGCTCTCGCCCTTCGTCTGGCCCAACACACGCTGAACGATGTGCTGGTCCGTACACCAATACCAGAAACCGATGATGGAAGCGCCCAGAAATACTACGTAGCCGGGGAATTGCGGATACATGGGGTCGGCAGGGTCGGTATGGAACATGTGGGTCGTACCGAAACCATCGTGTGCCGCATTACATACCGCCATCATCTGCGACCAGCCTGCGGAGATGCTTCCGTCGCCCAGCATGCTCAAACCTAAGAACAATACGAGGAACGAACCGATGATGAGGATAGGCGTCTGGATGGCGGACAAGGTCATCACGCCCTTCATGCCTCCGAACACCGTAAACACAGCCGTGATGACAATCAGTCCGATGGCACCATACCAGAAAGGCAAGCCCAACAGGTATTCAAAGAAGATACCTCCCGTGAAAGCCGTTACCGACACCTTGGTCAGCACGTAAGCTATCAACGTAATGATGGAGAGCCAGGAGCCCGTGCGTTGCGTATAGCGGAACTTCAGGAAGTCGGGCATGGTGATAATCTTGCCTAACTTGTTATTCAAGAGTTGATAAAAAGGCACGAACAGCCATCCTAATATCAGAATCATCCATCCCTGCATCTCCCAGTGGGCCATGCCCACACCGTCCTTGGCACCCGTACCGGCCAAGCCTACCAAGTGCTCCGAACCGATATTGGCGGCAAAGATAGCCGCACCGATGATATACCAAGGTTCACCCTTACCGAAGAGATAATCCTGGCTATCGGCGCCTTTCATTTTTTCTTTGTCTTTCTTGATGGCACGGTAAATGGCCAACGCGATGGCTACGACTCCTACGGCAAGCACCGCCCAGTCGAGCCAGATAAATTCATTTGTGTTCCAATTCATGATAATGTATGTCCTATGGTTACAAAATAGAAGTTATTTCTCCACAGAGAATTTGAAGATGCATTCACTGTTATAAGTCTGTCCCGGCTCCAGTACTACTGATGGCCATTCAGGCTTGTTGGGGCTGTCCGGATAGTGCTGTGTCTCTAAGCATACGGAAGCGCGCTGGTTGTAGACGATGCCTTTCTTGCCGGTCACTGTGCCATCCAGGAAGTTGCCAGTGTACACCTGCACGCCCGGCTCATTGGTGTAGACTTCAAGCACAATGCCTGTTGCAGGTGAAGTCAGGCGTGCAGCCACTTGCTTGATGTCGCCTTTCGTGTTCAGTACCCAGTTGTGGTCATATCCGTTTCCGTTCTTCAGTTGGACAAAGTCATACTTGTCGATGTCCTGACCTACAGGTTTGGGAGTATTGAAGTCCATTGGGGTATCTTTCACGGGAGCAATTTCGCCTGTAGTCATAAACGTACTGTCCACGGGAGTGTAATTATCCGCGTTTACATACAAGATGTGGTCCGTAGCAGGTTGGGCAGGATTGCCGGACAGATTGAAGTAAGAGTGGTTGGTCATGTTGATGATGGTCTTCTTGTCCGTCGTGGCACTGTACTTGATGTCAATGGCGTTGTCCTCTGTCAGCTTGAAAAGGACTTTAGCGGTCACGTTACCCGGGAAGTTTTGGTCACCATCCGGCGAAACGCGGGTCAACTCCAAGGTTGTACCGTCTATCTGATTTGCCTCATACACTTGATATTGCCAGCCTTGCGGACCTCCGTGCAGGCAATGCCCGAAGTTGTTTTGAGGTAACTGAATGGTGTCGCCGTCCAAAACGAACTTTCCTTGGTTGATGCGGTTGGCATATCGTCCGATGGAAGCACCGAAATCGCTCGGCACGTTGATGTAATCGGCTATGCTGTCAAAGCCTAACACAACGTCTTGCATCCCCCCATTTTTGTCCGGCACCATGATGGAGACGATACGTCCTCCGAAATTTGTGATGCAGACTTCCATCCCCGATTGATTCTTCAGGGTATAGAGGGCTGTAGTTTCTCCATTGACCGTTGTCTGGAAATTCATAGGGTTCAATCCCGATAGGGTTACATCGGGCTTAGGTGCGCAGGATGCCAACATGAATGCGGCAACGCCTGCAAGAAAAATGTGATTTTTCATGTGTAATTATAGTTTATAAATTAGTTATTCCCCTTGTCGGGTGTAAAACTAACACTTATTTTTTGACTATGAGTTATAAATTGATATGTTATGTAACATAAAATGAAAAATCTTATAGAATGTAGTATGGATAACTATCAATTAATGTTATAAAGTGTTGGATAGGAAGTAAATGTTTGGTCGATTGGAAGAAAGATTCTACCTTTGCTCCGTGTTTTTCATAGTATTAGATTTAAGGTTAACGAAAACGGAAGAGGAGCTGTCTGTGAAGATGGCTCTTCTTTTTTGAACTGTACAAACTGATGCAATTCGTTTTATAAGTGATATATATATATGTACTTATTCAGAACGGTTGGTTTTTTCTCCTAAAAAGAGCAAACGAGTGTAGCGGTTCTTTCGAAGGAGGAGAACAGTTTGGTAGCAAAGGAACAGTTCAAGAGTTGCGAATAAGAATCCGGTCAGGAAGCTGCCCGCTGTAGTGACATGTATTCCTAAGTTGTGTATGACAGATTCCAATAAGAATGTTTGCAGCATATAGAGGCCTAATGTAGATTTACCCATTTTATTCAGCGTGGCGGCAAAGGAACAAAACGCAATTTTCCCATAAATCCAAGGTGCCAGCAAGAAGAAAGTCATGCTTCCGGCCATGCCGACAATCATACGGTAGAGAGTAATTCCTAAATTGGTCGTATCAATTGTTCCGGTCTGCCAATTAACAAAGTCAATAGGAACCATATACACCGTCAGTCGGCCTGACCAAAACGGAAGCAAGGTTGTGAACGCTAGTGCGCTGATTATCAACCATTGCTTGCGGTATTGCGTCAGGGCGTTTTGATATTTCTTGCACAAATATCCTAACCAGAACATGGGTAGCATGAAGCTGAGATAATCTACATTGCCAAAGGGCGCAATGCTTATCAATAGAATGGAGACAACGATAGCTATCCACAGGTTGCGTAATAGCAGGATGCTGATGTAACCTATGAGGTAGCAAAAGAATACACTTTTTAAAAACCATACGGCATTGAAAAAGCCCAAAAGACTGAAATTCATGATTTCGGGATAAGGGTTGAATCCGGTTAGGGTTACCCATGCGTACATGATGGCGAAAGCGGTCAGAGAAGGCACGACCAACTGTATGAATTTCTTCTTTACCAGTTCGGTAAAAGTGAGCTTAAGCGAAGAGCTGAAAAAATAACCGCACAGCATCATGAAGAGAGGCATGTGGAAAGTGTAGATAAAACTCCAGATGGGATTGTCCCAAAAGTCATTATCGGTTGTCTGTTCTACGGAATGACCTACGAATACACAGGCGATAGCAAAAAACTTCAGGAAGTCCAAGTAAGGAATGCGTGAAGAAATCTTTTCTTTTTGTATGACCAATCGGTATGGTTGTTCCATAACTGATTGTGCTGTGTCAGGTGATGTGGTCAGCCTCCAATAAGGGGCTGACAGCAAGAATGGTCTATTCATAGATAAATGTATGCATACTTTTCAATTATTCATAGACAAAAGTATAAGCTTTGAAAGATATTTCCAAATTAATAAAAGATATTTTTACTGTATCTATTATCCATCCTATTCCAATGTCCGTAAGGTTACCGTCAATACCTTTGGGGATATGTCAAGGATTGCCTGTTGGAGTTCTCCGAACTGCGCACGGGTAAGTTCCGTTTGGGAAAAGATGATTTGATTGTAGATGAAAAGGGAGAGAACTTCATTCTCATAGAAGATTATACAATGGCTATGGTGGATGAATTCATTTAAGCGAGGCTTCTTATGCCGGAAGCTGAAGGGTGAAGCAAGTGCCTTTCCCGGGTGTGGATTGGACGGTGATGTTTCCTCCGTGGCGGTTCATAATCTGCTTGCACAGGCTTAGGCCGATGCCGGAGCCTGATGGCTTGGTGGTGAAGAAGGGGACAAAGATTTTGTCCTGCACTTCGGGCAAGATGCCTTCCCCATTGTCCGTCACGCAGAACAGGCATTGCCAAAGAGGGGAGGGAAGCACGCTTACTCGGATATTGGGTTGTTCGATGTGGGCACAGGCTTCGCGGGCATTTTTCAGCAGATTTATCAATACTTGTTCTATTTGCGCACGGTCTATCTGCAAAGTGCGGTCTTCGTTGGGTATATCAATATGTATATAAGGTTCGGGATAAAGTTTGTGCAGGTCGCATAGCAATTCTTTTAAGGAGACCGGACGGCGCACGGGTGCGGGGAGGCGGGTCAGTTTCCGGTAATTCTCCACGAATTCCAACAAACTTTTGCTTCGGCGGTGGATGGTCAACATACCTTGTCGCATGACATTGTAATTCTTTTCGGTCACTTCCCGTTCGCTCAATGTCTCGGACAGGGAGATGATAGGGGCAATGGAGTTCATGATTTCGTGCGTCAATACCCGTATGAGTTTTTGCCAGGCGTCCATCTCGTGCCGCTCCACGAGGCGGGTGCGGAAAGCGCGCATGGACTCCGATAGTTCGTCCACCATCTGCTCCATAGTCCGGTTACGATAGGGGGAGCGGAAGGAGAGGGAGGCATCGTCCAAACGCAGGCTTTCGGCCAGGTGGCGCATCATGCGTATCTGAATCATCTGCATACGGTAAAGGTTTATTCCCAACGCAAGAAGCAGAAGCAACACCATGAGGGCGCTAAACCACAGATGGGCTTGCGCCAACAGGAGGATGGAAGCTCCTGCCAAGGCAATGCCAAGGATATGCAAGGTCACTATGAAGGAATAACGTCTCATAGGCCAAGCTTTTCCAGTTTGCGATAGAGGGCATAGCGGGTGATGCCCAGGTATTCGGCGGCACGGCTCATGTTTCCGCTTGCCAGCCGCAGGGCACGCTCCACGGTTTGGCGTTCAAGTTGCTCCAAGTTGAGCGTTTCCGTCTCTTCCTTGCGTATCGGGGCGGGTGTGGAAGAGGGGAATACAAAGTTTTCCGGGTGAAGCATGGAGCCGCTGGAGCCGAGTATCACGGCTCGTTCAAGGGTGTGCTGGAGTTCGCGTACATTGCCCGGCCAAGGATATTTCAAGAGTTTGTTCTTGGCTTCGCGCGTCAGTCCCCGTATTTCTTTCTGATACTTACGGGCGTAGCGTTGCAGGAAGTGCTCGGCCAGGAGCAGGATGTCATTGCCCCGTTCACGCAAGGGCGGTATATGCAGTTCGATGGTGTTGATGCGATAAAGCAAGTCTTGGCGAAAGCGTCCTTCGGCTACCATCTGGCGGATGTCGGCATTGGTGGCGCAGATGAGGCGCACGTCTATAGGCGTGGTTTGGGTGCTTCCCAAGCGGGTGATTTGACGTTTCTCGATGGCGGTGAGCAGTTTGGCCTGCATGGGCAGGGAGAGATTGCCTATCTCGTCGAGGAAAAGGGTGCCTCCCGTGGCTATCTCCATGCGTCCGGCCTTGGCTTTGCGGGCATCGGTAAAGGCACCGCGCTCATATCCGAAGAGTTCGCTTTCGAAGAGTGATTCGGGGATGCTTCCTAAGTCGATGGTGACAAAAGGACGTCCGTAGCGGGGCGAATGGCGATAGAGCAGGCGGGCAAAGACATCCTTGCCGGTTCCGTTTTCACCTAAGATGAGGATGTTCGCATCCGTGTCGCGTAGCTTCTCCACGGTGTCTAATGCCTGCCGCATGGCGGGAGACTGACCAATGACGGGCTCTTCCGTAGCATCGCTCAATACCTCCACTTGTTCGCGCAAGAGGGAAACTTCGCATCGGGATTGGCGCAGCTTCATGCCGGAGGACAGGGTGGCGAGTAACTTCTCTTTTTCCCACGGCTTGGGAATGAAGTCCGTCGCTCCAGCCTTGATGGCGCGCACGGCTTTGTCCGTGTCCGAGTAGGCGGTCATGAAGATAACCACGGCTTGCGGGTCGATGCGCAATATTTGTTTCAGGCAATCGAATCCTTCTTGCCCGCTGATGGCATCCCGGCTGAAGTTCATGTCCAGCAGGACAAGGTCGGGGCAGAAGCTGGTCATGAAGTGCTCGATGCGGTCGGGTTGGGTAGTTACCTTCACTTTCTCCGCATACGGTTCCAGCAGGAGGTTGAGGGCGAAGAGCACGTCCTCGTTATCGTCGATGATGAGTATTTTTCCAAGATGTTCCATTTTATTGTGAGTAGGAATTTTGCGATTCTTTGCTTTGAATGTTTTTCGGCGCAAAGATAGGAAAAATATTCGTGGGTTGTATGTGCGATAGCGCACACGATTTTTTGTGTTTATTGCGCTTTTGGAAACGGAAGGTTCGTTTTCATATTTGTACCATGATTTGAATGCTCTTTTGATGTGTTGTCCCATTCTTGGCTGATTTCATCGGCCAAATATTCATCGCTTAAGCAATGCATGTCTGCAATGCCTGAACTGATGAGGCGGTAAGTGTCCGAAGCATAAAAGAATTCAAGGGCATCTTCATACGGAATTCCGATTTGGTCGGCGAACAGACGGACAATGCGGGCATATTTCATTTGTAGGATGTTCTTGTCGGCTTGCATAATTTCCAGGTTTTATTCTATGATTATTTCTTCCGACGTTACAAAATGTAAATGCCGGTTTATTACTTCTTGGTTTAAGATACATATTTGATGGTTGGGATGTTCGAAGGCCAAACGCCCCAATGCGTTATCTTTACTCATGATTCCTGCGAAATAAAGATCTATAGTGTTGAATACCTTGTCATTGGCTATGCCGCCTTCTACTACGTCATAACAAACATTTTGTGTCCCTTTGCGGCAACGACCCACATAATCAAGCCATTCTTCGTCGTATCGTTCAAATTTCTTTATATTGAAGCCCTTTAAGTCTTCATCCAGTAGGTAATGATTGACATAAGCGGGGCGGTTTCTTAGAAGAAAACGTTGGGCGTATTTGCATGCCTGTTCATACAAGGTGGTCAGATAAAACCCTTTGCCAAAGTCCAGATGTTCGCGTGAATGGTACACGTCCGGTTTATCTACGATAATGGTTGATGTGTGATAGAGTTTCATGCCAATACTCCTTTCTCTTTCATGCATTGAATAAGGTCGTCTACAATATATTCTTTGCTGAATGTGTGCAATGTGTCATAGCATGGCAAGATGTAGTCGCGTAAGATGCCTGATGAACGCAACATATGGTAGACTTGGCCGGCACTCATCTCCAATGCATCAGCAAGATTACCTACACAATAGGTAGTAAAGTTTAATTGCTCAAAGTTCATAGTAACTTGTTTTTCTGCAAAATTACGAAATATCGCTGAACTTCAAAGCCTTTTTTATGGTTTAAGGCGTAAACTGGTAACGACTTCGTTGAAATATTCTCTTCGTGATAAAGTTAAGAATGGGAAATATGTGCGATAGCGCACGATTTTTGTGCGGTAATGCACACGCTTTTCTTCTCCCGTTTTGTCGTTATTCGCTGATAAATAATGAGATACGAGTTTGGCACGACATTTGATGTTTATTCCTCGTAAAATAGTATTGTTATGAATAGACGTATCATTATATGGAGTATAGCCCTTTGCCTTTCCTATATGGAGGGCGGGGCGCAGGAGACGCTGATGGAGCTTTCCTTGCAAGAGACTATCCGGCATGCCCAAGAGCAATCGCCCGATGCGCAAAGTGCCCGGCATTCCTATCGTTCGGCTTATTGGAATTACCGTTATTACCGGGCGAACTACTTGCCCAACCTGACGCTGACGTCCAACCCTTACCTCGACCGGGCCATCAATAAAGTGACCATGGGCGATGGCAGCGTGAAGTTTGTGGAGCAGAACCTGTTGGCCACAGACTTGACGCTCAGCCTGACGCAGAATGTGCCTTGGACGGGCGGAACCTTCTTTGTGGAGACATCCGCCCAGCGCATCGACCTCTTCTCGGACGATAGTCATTCCTATCAGACATCGCCCGTGAACATCGGCTACCAGCAATCGCTCTTCGGCTACAACTCGCTCAAATGGGACCGACGCATCGAGCCGGTGCGCTACCGGGAGGCGTGCAAGAAGTATGCCGAGACGCTGGAACTGGTGGCGGCATCGGCCACGGAGAAATTCTTTGCCTTGGCCACGGCACAGAGCAACTATGAGACCGCCTGCACCAATTATGCTCATGCGGACACTTTATACAGTTATGCGCAAGGTCGCTACAACATCGGTACCATCAGCGAGAACGAGATGCTTCAGTTGGAGATAAACAAGCTGACTGAGGAGACCAACCGTATGAATGCCCGCATCGAGGTGGAGAACGCCATGCAGGAACTCCGTTCCTACTTGGGCATCCAGCAGGACTTGGAGTTGAAGGTGAGCGTGGACAGCATCTTGCCGAATCTGCATATCGACTTGGGTGAGGCGTTGATGCTGGCCGAGGAGAACAGTCCCGACATAGAAAACATGAAGTTGCGCCGCTTGGAGAGCGAGAGCGCTGTGTCCCAAGCCCGTGCCAACGCCGGACTGAAGGCTGACATCTACCTGCGTTTCGGCTTGACACAGACGGCCGACCGTTGGAAGGACGCTTACCGTGACCCCATGGACCAGCAATACGTCTCGTTGGGCATCTCCCTGCCTATACTGGATTGGGGACGCGGCAAAGGCCGGGTACGGGTGGCGAGGAGTAACCGCGACTTGGTGTACACGCAGGTGGAGCAGGACAAGACCGACTTCGAGCAGAACGTGCGCAAACTGGTACGCCAATTCAACCTGCAAGCTCAGCGTGTGCACATCGCCCGCCGCACGGACCTCACCGCCCGGCGCCGTGCCGAAGTGGCCCGCAAGCTCTACATCCTGGGACAATCAACGGTGCTGGACCTCAACGCCTCCATCACCGAGAAAGACTCCGCCCGACGCACGTACCTCTCCGCCCTGCACGAGTATTGGAGCATGTACTATACGCTCCGCAGCCTGACGCTTTATGATTTTGAGCGGGGAGTCGGTCTACAGGAAGACTTGGAGCGGTTGATTAAGTAACTCGGCATAGCATCATTGCCGATGATGGTAGGAATCATCGCCGATGATGATAGGCATCATTGCCGATGATGCTATCCCGAGGGTGCAACTCGACCGCCTTAAAGCTCAGGAAAGAGCACGTAAAGAATAAGTAAACCTATAATCGCAATACACAGATGGATATTAAACTCGAAAAGAAACCTTGGTACATCCGTTACCGTTATTATTTGGCGGGAGGCGTGGCGTTTTGCGCTTTCCTCGTCTATGTCATCATTCTGTCCGCCGGGCCGCGTAAGCTGCGCATCGAGCGGGATAACATTCAGATAGCCGAAGTGCGGCAGGACAAGTTCATGGAGTATGTCGATGTGGAGGGACTCGTTCAACCCATCCTCACCATCAAGGTCAATGCCCGCGAGGCGGGAAGCGTCCTGCGCATCGTGGGCGAGGAGGGTAGCCTGCTGAAGCAGGGCGACACCATACTTGTATTGGAAAACCCCGACTTGCTGCGCGACATCGAGGACCAACAGGACGAGTGGGAGAAACAACTCGTCACCTATCGGGAGAAGGAGATTGAGATGCAGCAACAGAGCCTCACCCTCCGCCAACAAGCCTTGGAGACCGATTACGAACTGGCCAAGTTGCGCCGCACCTACGAGTTGGAGCAGGAAGAATACAACATGGGCATCAAGAGCCGTGCCCAGTTGCAGGTGGCCGAGGACGAATACCGCTTCAAGGAGAAGACCGCTCGACTCCAGCGGGAGAGCCTGCGACACGACTCCGTCATGTCCCTCATTCAGCGCGACCTCTTGCAAGCCGACCGCGAGCGGGAGCGGAAGAAGTATCTGCGTTCCCGTCGCCGCCTGGCCGACTTGGTGGTACATGCCCCCATCGGTGGTCAGCTTAGTTTCGTAGGCGTCACGCCCGGTCAGCAGGTGCAGTCCGGCGAGAGCATCGGCGAGATTAAGGTGCTGGACCAGTTCAAGGTGCATACGTCGCTCAGCGAGTATTACATCGACCGCATCACCACCGGCCTGCCCGCCACCATCCTCTATCAAGGCAAACGCTATCCCCTGCGTATCACGAAGGTGGTGCCCGAGGTGAAGGACCGTCTCTTTGACGTCGACCTTGTGTTTACGGACGACATGCCGGACAACGTCCGTGTGGGCAAGAGCTTCCGTGTACAGATAGAGTTGGGGCAGCCGGAAGACGCCGTGGTCATTCCCCGCGGCAATTTCTACCAGGCCACGGGCGGCCAATGGATTTACCGCCTGAACGAAGACGGGACACGTGCCCGCCGCGTTCCCCTCACCATCGGACGCCAAAATCCCCAACAATACGAAGTGACGGACGGCTTGCAACCGGGCGACCGGGTGATTGTTACGGGGTACGACTCCTTCGGAGAGGCGGAGGAACTGGTGATTAAATAGTGTGTAATACCTAACTAAAACTTATATTTGCAGACGTATGTTTGTTCATTACCTAAAAATAGCTTGGCGCAACCTGCTGAAGTATCGTACGCAGAACCTTATCAGCATTATTGGGCTTGGCGTATGTCTGCTTTGCTTTACCATCTGCATGTATTGCAGCCGGTATATTTGGGGTACGGATGCTTGCTTTACTCATCATGGCCGCATGGCGGAATTACATCTGGTGAGACAGGGAGGCGATGTCTTTTCCGGTACGCCTGTCCGGTTGGCCGAGAACTTGCGCATGATGCAGTGGAGCACGGTGGAGGCTATTGCATTTGTTGTCTATCCGCATGAACGCACCTACCATGTAGAGGTGGACGAAGGGGAAGACTTGTTACCTTTCGACCCGTTGCTGTGTATGGAGACGGACAGTTGTTTCCGACAAGTTTTTACGCCGGATGTATTGGCAGGTTCGTGGGAAATAGCTTCGCAAACGCCCAATGCGGTAGTGCTGACCCGTAACACGGCTGAACGGATGTTTGGCTCTGTAACTGACGCTATTGGCCGGCGGATGGTTACAGCGGCTAAGTTGCCCTATTCGCGGAAACGGGATGGTGTGGGTTACACTGTGCAGGCGGTCATTGAGGACATTCCGGAGAACACCAGTCTGTGCTTTATGGACCGTTTGGACATGTTGGTGTTGAACGATAGCGACGGATTGCTGAATTACCAAAAGCGGGACGAGATGACCGGAGGCATAACCGTAGCTTTGTTGCGTCCGGGTGTCGCTCCGGCCAAACTGGAGGCGGAGTTGCGGGAACGTGGCTTGCGTCATACGCTTTACGGTGAGGATTATGCCGTGTGTGCCCGTGCTTTTGGCGAAGTGTTTTGGCAATATTCCATGGCTCCCTATTTTGTAGGTGTTTCTACCGCTTTGGGATTGTTGGTCCTCTTAGTGGGTTTGCTTAATTTCTTTTATTTTCTGGTAGGCTCTTTCTTGAACCGTAGTAGGGAATGCAGCTTGCGGCGTGTGTTAGGCAGTAATGTCCGGCAGTTGCTGGCGCAGCTTTTTACGCAGGCCGTGTTGGTGGTGCTGCTGGCTTTTCTGTTGACTTTCTGTCTGATAGAGTTGTTAGCTCCTTATCTGCATCTGACGTTGATGAAATACACGCTTGTTGTTGACCCGGAACGTCTAATGATGCAATGCTCCCAATATTTGTTGTTGGTACTGCTGTGCAGTTTTGTAGTGTGTACGGGGGCAGTGGTTCGTGTTCGTTACATCAACATCCAGATAGGACTGCGGGGAACCTTCTCCGGAGTGAAGCGGTTTCGAGGCAGGTCATTGTTATTGGGGTTGCAATATTTCATCTGTTGGTTGTTTGTGGCTTTGGCTGCGGCTCTTTTCCTTCAGGCGCATCGCACCACTTCTACACTCTTCGGCACACTGACGAATGCCGAGAAGGCGGACATCTTGAGTGTTCCCTTGGACTATCCCTTTATGGAACATGCGGATAAGTTGGTTCTTGTGGACCGCATGAAGCAGCATGCCGGGGTGCAGGATTACTTGCTGTCCGACATCGCTTATCATCGGGGCGTGTCGGGCACGGAGTTGTTTACCCAGCCTTATGTCAATGCGGAACATGAAGAATTGCCTACCTATATTTTGTCGGTTCCGGAGAATTTCTTCGACTTCATGCATCTCCCGATGAGGCAGGGCACTGCGTTCCGCAATGCGCAGGAAATGGTTGTGGACGAAACGTTGGAGAAAGATATGCTGAGCCGGAAACGGGAAAGTCTGATGGGACGTGTGCTCTATGATTTCAGTGAGGGATACACCGTAAGTGGCATATGCGCTCCCTTTGTGACGGATGTGTATGGCGACTCGCGCAGGGCGGGAAACCTTCAAGGCTTTGCTTTCCTGCCGTCCGACTTTACCCAATACGTGGGGCATTGCTACTTGAAGTGCCATCCCGGTCGAACGGACGAGGTACGTCAACATGTACAAAAAGTGTTGGCGGAAGTAATGCCCCGTACAATCACTCCTCAGCTTTCCACTTTATTGGAGGATGTAGAAGAAATGCAAGGCATTGAGAGTAAGTTGAAAGACATTGTTCTCTTTCTGGCGGTTGTATGTGTGGTGATTACCATGTTGGGAGTGTATGCCGCCATTACGCTCGACACCGAACGTCGCCGCAAAGAAGTGGCCATCCGCAAAGTGAACGGGGCGGGGCTCCGTCAGATACTGTTGCTTTTTACCCGTTCCTACTTATGGATATTGAGTGTGAGTGCTTTGTTGGCCTTCCCGTTACTTTACGTATTGCTGAAAGGCTGGAGCCAGATGTACGCAACTTTCTTTAATTACGGTCCGTTTTATTGGCTGGGCATCTTCGTATTTGTGTGGATAGTAACGGCACTTACCGTGATATTCCGCATATTGAAAGTGGCACGGGTCAATCCCGCCGATGTGGTGAAGAGTGAATAAAATAATAAGTAGAAAATAAGAATAGCATACAGATATGAAAAAGATTTTATTGACAGGTGTGGCGATGTGCTGCTTAGCGTCTTGCGGCATTTCGCAGGGAACGAAAGTAGATGCGGACAAGTTTCTGATAACGGGACGGGTGACGAATGTGCCGGACAGTACGGAAATACTTGTCTTACAGAAAGTAGACTCCCGATTGTTAAAGACCGTAATGAAAGATACCATAGTAAATGGAATGTTTACGTTCAGTGACACGACTTCGTGTGTGAAGAAATTCTTGCTTCTGTCCAATAACGAGGGCTTCCCAAACAATTGGTTAGAGGTGTGGGTGGCTCCGGGTGAGGAGGTGAAGATTAGCGGAGAGAATAAATTGATTTGCGTGTGGAAAGCAGAGAGTGACGTGCCGGAGCAGTTGGAGGCGAATGCCTTTCAAGATTGCGCCGGAAGCCTGCGGGAAGAATATACAGAAATCATTGCAAAGGAAGCCGACTGGTTCCGGAAGATGGATAGTGGGGCGGAAAGTCGGGAAGTAGCATGGAAAGAAGTGAATGCCCTGCGAGAAAAGTCTTGGCCTATGATGCGTGCCTTGTTTAAGAAGGAAATAGACTACATGCAGACTGCACCGATAGGGCGTGTGTGGTTGGAACGTTTGGAGATGTATGCCAAGATGGTTCCTTCCAAAGAGTTTATGCCTTACTCTAAGGAACTGAAAGCATTGTACGCCCGGCTTCCGGAGGAACTGAAGCAGCGCAGGGAAGCCCGGATTGCCCGTCAGTACCTTTATCCGTCGGGGACGGTCAAGGTGGGCGACCTGATGGCGGATGCTGACCTCTACGACATTGAAGGTCGTACGCACCGCCTTGCGGAGTTCAAAGGGAAATACATCCTGTTGGACTTTTGGACGCAAGGTTGCGGCCCTTGCATCGCCTCCCTGCCGGAGATAGAAGAAATCAGCGAAGCCTATGCGGACTCGTTGGTAGTGGTAAGCATCAGCCTCGACCCCGAAAAGGCTTGGAAGGATTACGTGAAGGAGAAGCGGCTCAGCGGGCATCAATGGAACGAATTGGCGGAGTTGAACAGTGGTCTGGCGATGTGTTACCAGGTGAAAGGCTATCCTTCTTACGTACTGGTAGCGCCCGATGGCCGTGTCAAGGCGATGTGGGGAGGCTATGGCAAAGGCTCGCTTTGGCGGCGGATGAAAGAATTATTTCCTGCGGCAGGACGGCCCGATGAACGAAGGACGGCGGGTGGCGTATGCCCGTGACGTGGGGACTGATGCAGGGCTGGCTGGAGCAGTTTGCCTATCGGGCGGCGTTGACATCCGGTTTGTTTGTCTGGCCCTTCGTGGTTGTTGTAGTCGTTTCCCTCCTTACGGTCTGCCTACAGGCGGCTCTGTTGGGGCGGGTCAATCCGGCGGAAGTGATGAAGAGTGAATGAAACTGATTCTTACCGCAGGTGCAGTCGAAATTACACCGTGGTGTAGCTGGAATTACACCTTGGTGTAGCCGAGATTACACCGTGGTGTAGCCGGAACTACACCGTGGTGTAGCCGGAACTACCCCTTGGTGTAGCTGAGACTACCCCTTGGTGTAGCCGGAACTACCCGCAGGGATGTTATTTGGATAGATATAAATAGAATGAAATATGATAGTGCATTACCTGAAAATCGCATGGCGTAACCTGCTGAAGTATCGCACGCAGACCGCCGTAAACATCGTGGGGCTGGCTGTGGGCTTTGCCTGCTTCGCCTTGTCTTTGGTTTGGATACGTTATGAACTGACCTACGACCGATGCCACACGGGGGCGGACCGTCTCTACTTAGCCTATCGGGTCAGCCAGACGGATGCCACGGGGTATGACCTTGAAGTGAAGGACGTTGTTCCCGTGTTGCGCGAGTCTTTCCCGGAGGTGGAGGCCGTGTGTGGCATTTCCTTGTATCGGAACAGTCAAGGACTGAACGTGCCCGGAGAGAAGGCTATAGGCGGTGCGCGCTTGTCTGCGGACAGTGCCTTTATGCAGATGTTTGGCGTGCGGGTACTGGCGGGTGATACGGATTTCCTGCACAACCGGGATAAGGTGGCCGTGACGGAGGACTATGCTCGCCGGCTCTTCGGCAAGACGGACGTGGTGGGGGAGAAGATACAAGATTACTATGCCGGACGGATGACCGTTGGTGCCGTGTTGTCTTCCTTGCCTCACAGCAGTCTTGCTTTTGATTATTGGCGTGGGGGATGGAATGACGACTACCAATTGTCGGGCGACCCCGTCCTTATCCGTCTGCGTCCCGATACGGACATCGAAGTTTTTGCCCGTAAGGCGCAGGATTACAAGGTGGTGAAGGATGGGAAGGAGACGTATCCTTTTCAAGACGTGCGCTGGATGCCGCTGACCCGCTTCCACTACTCCGATGTCAACACCGACCAAAGCGTGCGCTTCACCTACTTGGTGCTGTTCGCCGGAGTAGGATTACTGGTTGTCCTCGGTTCGTTGCTCAACTATCTGGCACTCTTCGTTACCCGGATGCGCATCCGTGAGCGGGAAATCGCGCTTCGGCGGGTAAACGGTGCCTCGCGCCAGAGCTTGTTCGTGCAGTTTGCCACGGAGTATGCCTTGCTTGTGGTGGTGGCGGGGCTGGTAGGCATGACGTTGGTAGAGTTAGCGTTGCCCGCCTTCCGGCAGATGTCGGGAGTAAGCGGAGGTGTGTATGGCGAAGCCTTCCTCTATTTCTTAGGCGTATTGGTGCTTTCGTTGTTGATGTTGTTGCCCTTCGTGTTGCGTATTAGGCATCGGATGATGGAGCGCGACCGCTTCCGTCCTCTCAGCATCGGCGTGCAGATAGCCATGGGTGTGCTGTTCACCTTCGCCACGGTGGTGCTGATGAAGCAACTCTACTTCCTGCGCCATACGGACTTGGGTTGGAAGCGGGAGAATATCGCCGTGCTTACGGTATTGCACTTGCAAGATAAGTATGATTTCTTTGAAATAATGCCTAGCTTGCGAGACAATATTGCCCGCTTGGCTTGCGCCGAAGAAGTGATAGACAACCATCTTTCCTTATTGGAGATGTCTATTTTCAGAAAGAATAAGGTCACCGATTGGGAGGGGAATCGTCCCGGGGATGAACCGATCGAGATGCTTACGTTGTTTGAGAGTAGTGTCTTTACCGACTTCTACGGCATGACGCTGCTCCAAGGCCGCATGATGTCGCCCACTGACCAACAGTATGCCGTGCTCAACGAAACGGCGGCACGCCTGCTGAACCTCCGTCAGCCCGTAGGCTCGCACATCACCGTCAAGGGCAAGCAGTTGGAAGTCATTGGTCTGCTGAAGGATTTCCACTACAGTGCGCCCACCGTGCCCGTGCAGCCGATGTTGCTCGTTGGGGAAGAAGGCTTGGGCTTCATGGCGGATTTGCGGGCTATGGGATTCGGCGCTTCGCATAATATGCGTATCCTTATCAAATACACGGGTGCTTTTGCGGACTTGCGGGAAGACATCCAACCGTTGGCGGAGAAGCACGGCATCCTGCAATATGACCTGGTGCGCACCGAAGACCTCTATCAGGAGTATCTGCAATCCGAGACGCTGATGCTCCACCTGTTGGGAGTAGTGTCTGTGGTATGCATCCTGGTTTCCGCCTTCGGCATCTTTTCCATGGTGACGCTCAGTTGCGAGCGTCGGCGCAAGGAGATAGCCATCCGTAAGGTGAACGGCGCACGGGTGGGGGACATCCTGCGGCTCTTCGCCCGCGAGTACTTGGGCTTGTTGGTGGTGGCGTGCGTGGTGGCTTTCCCCGTGGGCTACGTGCTGATGAAGCGTTGGTTGGAGAATTATGTGGAGCAGACGCCCATCTCCGCCTGGATTTATATCGTTATCTTTGTCGGCATGGCGGCACTGATAGCTTTGTGCATCGGTTGGCGTGTGTGGCGTGCGGCGAATGAGAATCCGGCGGAAGTGGTGAAGAGTGAATAATATGTAGAAGCTAATAGAATAGACGTATGAAAACATTTGCTTACGCCTTGCGGCACCTGATGCGTGCCCGGGCTTATACGGTCATCAATCTTTTGGGCTTGGCACTGAGCTTGGCTTGCTGCATTGTGCTGATGCGCTACATCCACAGGGAACTGACGGTGGATACGCATTGCGTGGATAGAGATAATGTTTATGCGGTGGTTGAGTTAATGGAGGGAGGCCGTTTCTTGGGTTCCGTCAAGCACCCTTTTGCAGATAGTTTATATATTGATAAACACTATATTGAGACGGCTTCCAATGTGATAGTCATGCCTAAGGATTATGTGGAGGCGGGACACAATCGTTACTCGGCTTCCGTGTATGCGGTGGACAGTTGTTTCTTGAAGCTCTTCCGCTATGGGACGGTGCAGGGAGTACAGACGTTGGATACGCCCCGGTCGGCTTTGCTGACTGAAGGTTTTGCCCGGCAGGTGTTCGGCACAGAAAATCCCGTGGGACAGGTGCTGCGTTATAGCAACGGACAGGAGTTGACCGTGGCGGGCGTATTGGCCGAACCGGATAATAAGACAACTTTCCGTTTCGATGTCTTGGTATCATCATCCATGACCCGTCATTGGGAACGGATGCCCATCCAGTTTATCCGTTTCACTTCGGGCACGGACATGGCGGAGATGAACCGCATAGGCAGTGTGCCTCGTTTGATAAATCCCACTGATCCGGACGATACCCGTCAGTTTACTTTCTCTTTTCTTCCCGTGCGGGAGATGTATTGGGAGTCGGTGGCACGGGACGATTCGGCTTTGGCGTTCAACTACGGAGTCCGGGGATATTTATATATGATTAGCGGTATCTGCTTGGTGCTGTTGTTTACAGGCTTCATCAACTTTCTCAACCTCTACTTGGTGTCTTCCATCAAGCGTAGCAGGGAGTATGGGGTGAAGCGCGTTTTCGGCATCTCCCGTGGCGGTTTGTTCCTTCAGATGTGGTTGGAGAACCTGTTGCTTGTCGGGGCGGCTTTATTCGTGGCGTGGACGTTGGTGGAAGTTTCGGCTCCATGGGTTGAACACCTCTTCGGCTATCGTTTCGGCTATGAAGCGTTCGACTGGCAAATCTCGCTGGGCATACTCGTGTCGCTTCCCTTGCTTGCAGCCGCTTATTCTTACTTGAAGTATAGCCGTATGGCACCCGTTGAGGCGGTTCGTTCTACCATTCAAGGGCGTAGCTCCATCCGTATGCGCATGGCTTTCCTTTTTGTGCAATATGTGTTTTGCTTCCTCATACTATTGCTTTCATTCTACTTCAACCGTCAGTTGTCCTTGTTGCTCCGCACCGAACCGGGCTTCCGCACGGAGGATATTATTCAGGCAAAACTGATTTATGAGTCTAACGATTTTGCCATTTATCGGGACCGCAGTTTGATGCAAGCCCGCATCAACCGTGTGAAAGCATTCGACCAAGCCATGGACGCTTGTCCGCACATCGAAAGTTGGGTGGCGGAGTATGAAAGGATTATTGACCCCGGTTATGAGACAACCTACGTTAGCGAAAGCGGGCAGGAAGCGACCGTCCTTGTCCGTTACGTGACGCCGGAGTTCTTCAAGCTGTTTCGCATCCGTTTGGCGGAAGGGAGTGTGCCTGAAAGCGGAGACCGACGTACACGGCATATCGTTTTGAACCGTAGTGCCATGCGTGCGTTAGGGCTGGAGGAAATTGAAAATGCCCGTGTGGCGGAGGCGAACGATTTGCGTGCTTCGCGGGAAGACCCATGGGGCAAGGTGATAGCCGTGGCGGAGGACTATTATTGCGGCCATGTGGGCGAGGGCGTCCGGCCCATGATGTTCGTGGTGGGCTATAACTTTGGAGGTGACCTTTACGAGATAGCCTGTGTGCCGGGCCGGGTGCCGGACGTATTGGACTATCTGCGGCAGAAGGAGTTGGAGATATATGGTTCGGAGGACTTTGAATATTCCATGCTGGAGGATGATGTCGCCGCTCTTTATGACCGCGACAGGCAGGTGGCGGCCATTTATACCGTGTTTGCCTTTATGGCGGTCGTGGTGGCATGTTTGGGCTTGTTCGGCCTGTCCTTGTTCGATGTCCGCCAGCGTTATCGGGAGATAGGCATCCGCAAGGTGAACGGGGCGGGACTGAAAGACATATGTTTGTTGCTGATTCGAAAATATGTGTGGCTGCTTGGCGTGGCTTATGTGGTTTCGTTACCCATAGCCGTTTGGCTGATTTACCGGTATACGGAAGGATTCATCGTGAAAGCGCTGTTGGGTGTCGGGATGTTCCTGCTGGCGTTGTTGATTGTAGCCGTTATTTCGATGGGTACGTTGGTTGGGCAGGTGCGCAAGGCGGCGCGGATTAATCCGGCCGAAGTGGTGAAGAGCGAGTGAGAGATGTATGAGTAAAATAGTTTACATGGATTGCTTCATCTATCTATCCTCTCAGTCCTCCTATGGAAGGACTGCAGTCCTGGTTAGGGAGGACTCGAGTCCTGGTTAAGGAGGACTGCAATCCTGGTTAAGTGGGACTGGCGGATAGGTGAAATGAAAGGATGAATGAAAGTAGTTAATGGAATGATTGAATAACTATGTGCTTTATAATGAGTGCATTTGAAGTATGGAGGCGGATAGGCAAATGCCCGTCCTCAGGCTTCGGGATAAAGGAGAAAATGAAAATAAGAAAAGTATAAACAAATAATAAATAGCAACAGACGCATGAAAACATTTACTTACGCCCTACGGCACCTGAAGCGTGCCCGGGCTTACACGATTATTAATCTTTTGGGCTTGTCCCTTAGCTTGGCTTGCTGCATTGTGCTGATGCGCTACATCCACAGGGAACTGACGGTGGATACGCATTGCGTGGATCGGGACCGGACGGTATTGGTTTTGGGAGACATGGGTGGAAATGTATATCCCGTAGATCTGAAATCGCGTTGGGCGCATCCCGACACGACTTATATTCCCGATGACCAAATTGTGGACGAAGCTTGCTTTGTCCTGCTGCAAAATGACAATGTGCTCAGCGGGGAGCATAGTTTCAAAATGAACGTGATGCCGGTGGACTCCTCTTTTTTGCACTTCTTCCGCTATCGGCTGGTAGAAGGCGAGTACGCTTTGGCGGCTCCCGATGCCGCCATCCTGACCCGTCGGTGTGCCCGTCGGTTGTTCGGAAGTGAAAGTCCCATCGGGCAGGTGCTGACTTATGCCGGAGAGACGGTCGTTGTACGGGGCGTGGTGGAGGAACCGGATTGCAAGACTACGTATCATTGGGACATGTTGGTGAATTATGAATTGAAGAAACTTTGGCAACGGGCGTCATGCCGCTTGATGCGGGTGCTCCCTTCCGTAGACTTGGATGCCGTCAATGCGCGAAGTTATGTGTACAAGACTTATGAGAATGAGAATGTCATTATGACCGGGACTAAAGAGGAAGTGCGCTATCACTTTATCACCCAACGGCAACTCTATTTCGATCAGACGATTAATACGGGTGATTATGATGCTATTCTGCATCGGGGTAATCTGGGTTACGTTCGTTTGTTGTGCGGAGTGGTGGCGTTGTTGTTGCTGGTAGGTGTGCTCAACTTTGTCAACCTCTACATGGTGATGCTGATGAAGCGTTCGAGGGAGTATGGCGTAAAGAAGGTGTTCGGCCTGCAAGGCTTCCACCTGTTCAGTCAGATTTATGCGGAAAACCTCTTGCTGGGCGCGGCGGCACTCTTGTTGGCGTGGTTCGGAGTCGAACTGATGCAGCCTTTCTTCAACCGCTTTGTGGACGATGCCATCGGGTATTCGGCTTTCGACGGATGGGTGTCCTTGGCGTTTCTGCTTCTCTTTCCCTTGCTTACGTCGGTCTATCCTTTCGTCCGTTATCAGTATCGTCCGCCCATGGTGTCGCTTCGGGTGGTGGGCACTACCCGCCAGTCGGTAGGCATCCGCATGGCGTTCCTGTTTGTGCAGTATGTTGTGACCCTGTTGCTCATCATGCTTTCCCTTTACTTTGTGCGCCATCTGCGGCTGATGCTCGACACGCCTCCCGGCTTCCGGGTGGAGAATGTCATGATGGCAGACCTCTTTCACGAAGATACACAACGGAATTATGAAGATGAAAACTACGATAAAACCCGCCGTGCCCGTGCGCAACGCATCATTCAACGGTTAGAGGAATGTCCATACATCGACCAATGTCTTTTTGCTTACTATACTCCCTTGTCCGGCGGTAACATTAATCCGTTGCTGAACGATAACGGGCAGGAGACGGTGGTGCAAGTGGCTTTTGTATCGCCCGATTACTTCCGCTTCTACGGCATATCCTTGTCGGAGGGAAGTCTGGAGGAGTTGGAGAAAGGAAGTACCGAACAAATGGTGCTGAACCGTGCCGCCATGGATGCTTTCGGCTATCAGACCAAGGAGGATGCCTTTGTGCGGAGTGAAAGTCCGTTGTGGCTAACGGTAAGTTCCCAAGGAGAAATAGTCAGGGGTGGCACGAAGCTGATGCCTGTTGTAGCAGTGGTAGATAATTTCTATGCGGGTCGTGTGTCGGAAGGCATCAAGCCCATGGCATGGGTGGTGCGCAATGGCGATGGAGGCGAGCGGGTGCAGCTTGCCGTTAAGCCGGATAAGGTAAACGAACTTTTGGATTACCTGCGCGACATGGAGCAGGAGGTCTATCGCACGGACGAGTTCACCTATACATGGCTGAAGGACGAAGTGTCCGCTCTCTATGAGAACGATCGTCGCATCGTGACCGTTTACTCCGTCTTTGCCTTGATAGCCATCGTGGTTTCCGCCCTGGGCTTATTAGGCATTTCGTTGTTCGACATTCGCCAGCGTTACCGGGAGATTGGCATCCGCAAGGTGAACGGTGCCCGACTTCGTGACCTCATCCCGTTGCTTTCGCGCAAGTATGCCGTGGTGCTGGGCTTGGCGTTCGTGGTGGCGGTGCCCGTGGCGTACTATATAATATATGTATATACGGCGGACTTTGTGGTGAAGGCTTCCGTGGGTGTGGGCATCTTCCTCGTGGCGTTGATGGTGGTGATAGCCGTGTCTTTCGGCACGTTGTGGGGACAGGTGCGCAAGGCGGCACGCGTCAATCCGGCGGAGGTGATGAAGAGTGAATGAGAAATGGGAATTTAGCGGGCTGATTAGGAGAACGCAGACTACGCAGACGGGCGCAGAGGCTCGCGGAAATAAAGGGCTTCGCCTATCTGCACTGAAAAAATATAAGTCTGCGTTCATCTGTGTATTCTGCGTCGTCTGCGTTCCCTGAGACAGATAAATTATCATTTAATACTATAAACCCAATAAACTAAAACAATTATGATGATTAAAACCGTAAACTTACAGAAAATCTTTCGCACGGAAGAAGTGCAGACATTGGCACTGAACGATGTGAACATCGAAGTGAACGAAGGCGAATTTGTGGCTATCATGGGGCCTTCGGGGTGTGGCAAATCCACCTTGCTCAACATCTTGGGTTTGCTGGACAATCCCACGGCAGGCGAGTATTATCTGAATGGCACGGAAGTGTCGAAGTTCACCGAGAGCCAGCGCACGTCCTTGCGCAAGGGAGTCATCGGTTTCGTCTTCCAGAGTTTCAATCTGATAGACGAACTGAATGTGTACGAGAACATCGAACTGCCCTTGCTCTACATGGGTGTGCCGCAGGCCGAACGCAAGCGCCGGGTGGAGCAGGCGATGGAGCGCATGGGCATTATGCACCGTGCCAAACACTTCCCGCAACAACTCTCCGGAGGTCAGCAACAACGTGTGGCCATAGCCCGTGCCGTGGTGGCGGGACCGAAGCTCATCCTTGCCGACGAGCCTACAGGTAACCTTGACTCCAAGAACGGAAAGGAAGTGATGGATCTGCTGAAAGAGCTTAACAAGGAAGGCACGACCATCGTCATGGTGACACACTCCCAGCACGATGCCGGCTTTGCCGACCGCATCATCAATCTGTTTGACGGGCAGGTGGTGACGGAAACGAGCTTATAAGCCAAAAGCTTTGCCGTTGGAGAACAAAACACAGAGATACGAAGGCATGGAGAGAATCTATCTGTAAACAGAAGAAATAAAATCTCTGTGCCTTCGTGCCTCTGTGTTCACGTCTGTTTATTTCTTGTAATTCTCCAATCCCGTTTCCAGGAAATCTACATATTTATTGACGTCCTCGTCATACGAGTAAGATTTGTTAAGCGGTTTGCCTCCATTATCTATCAGTACGTAGAAAGGCTGGGCGTTGGCGCCGAACTTCACCCGTTGCAGGTAACTCCACTTGTCGCCCACGGTGCGCAGGGTGCGCTCGGTGCCATTCTCCGTCACCTTGACGGGCTGGGGCAGGCGGGTCTTCTCGTCCACGTAGAGGGTGATGAGCACATAGTCATTCCGGATGAGGTCGCTCACCTTGGGGTCGGTCCACACGG
This sequence comes from uncultured Bacteroides sp., assembly GCA_949300425.1. Classification (GTDB taxonomy): domain Bacteria; phylum Bacteroidota; class Bacteroidia; order Bacteroidales; family Bacteroidaceae; genus Bacteroides. Next base: position 48,279 of record CASGED010000060.1, on the reverse strand, counting down.
CCAGCTCCATCTTGCGGCAATTCACGCATCCGTACCCCGTGAAGTCCAGCATGACGGGCTTGCCATGCTCGCGGGCGTACTTCATGCCGGCGTCGTAATCATCGAATTGGGCATGGACTTCCTTCGTGTAGAGGTTGAAGTCTTGCGTCTGCATGGGCGGGGCGAAGGCACTTACGGCTTTCAGAGGCGCACCCCAGAGTCCGGGCACCATGTACACGGCAAAGGCCAGCGAAGCCAGGGCAAGGAAGAAACGGGGCACGCTTACCCGGGTGTCATCGTCATCGTGTGGGAACTTGATTTTGCCCAACAGGTAGAAGCCTAGCAGGCCGAAGAGCACAATCCACAGGGCGAGGAACGTTTCGCGGTCGAGGATGCCCCAGCCGTAAGCCAAGTCGGCCACGGAGAGGAATTTCAGGGCGAAGGCCAGTTCGATGAAACCTAATGTGACTTTGACCACGTTCATCCACCCACCCGACTTGGGCATGCTTTTCAGCCACGAGGGGAAGAGGGCGAAGAGCGTGAAGGGCAGGGCTAGTGCCAGGGCGAAGCCGAACATGCCGATGGCCGGCCCTATGATGCTACCCGTGGTAGACACCTCCACCAGGAGAAAACCGATGATGGGACCCGTGCACGAGAAGCTGACTAGCGAAAGCGTGAAGGCCATCAGGAAGATGCTGATGAGGCCTGTGGTCTGTTCCGCCTTGCTGTCCACCGCGTTGCTCCACTTGGATGGCAACGTAATCTCGAACGCCCCGAAAAAGGAGGCGGCGAACACCACCAAAAGGAGGCAGAAGAAGATGTTGAACACGGCATTGGTGGAGAGCGCGTTCAGTGCGCTGGGGCCGAAGATGGCGGTGATAATCAATCCCAAAGACAGGTAAATCACAATGATGGACGCGCCGTACGTGCAAGCGTCGCGGATGCCTTTCTTCTTGTCTTTGGCGCGTTTCAGGAAGAAGCTGACGGTCATAGGGATGATGGGCCACACGCACGGGGTGAACAACGCCAACAAGCCGCCCACGAAGCCCATGCCAAAGACGTAGAGCCACGACAGGTCGCGCTGGACCACGGTCTCGCCAAAGGCGTCCAATTCCCTGATGACGGGTGCCCAAAGGTCGGCTTCCGCATCGTCGGATACGAGGATAGGTGTAGGTCCGTCCGCCCTGCCTATGATGTCTGCGGAGGAGGCTTCTTTCTCCGCATCGTTATTCGTATGGGTCTGTGTCATGCCTTCGGCCTGCCCTTTGAAGCTGAACTCCACCCGTGTAGGTGGGAGGCAATTCTCGTCATTGCATGCGCCATATTCCAGATAGCCCGTTATTTCGTAAGCCCCGCCCGTGAGTTTCAGCGTTTGGGCGAATTGGGCGGTGTGCTCGAAGTAACGTACCTGCATCTCGAACAACTTGTCGAATGCGGAGATTTCCTTGCCCGCAGGGCGCAGCTCGTCCACAAGCTCGGCGCCCGATAAACGGTCCGTGTTGAACGTGGCCGAGATAGGTCCCCCGTCGCCCAGATTGGTGGAATAGACATGCCAGCCTGGGTCTATCGTGCCGGTAAACACAATCTCTATTTCAGTGGGGGACACGTTTTTCAGCTCGGTCTTAAACTTCACCGGCTCCATAATTTGGGCATGTACGGCGATGGCCAGCAATGCCGCCAAAAGGGTATGAATCAGTCTTCTCATATAGGAAATGTCTTTTCTTTTCAAATCTCGTAATCCACGCACGCACGACTCTCGCGCACTTCGGCCAAAAGTTTCCCGGCGGCCACGTGGTCGGGATGCGTGGCGTAGGCGCGCACGTCGGCCAGCGTGTCGAACTCGCCGTACAGGGCTATCGTCCACGTCTCGTCGGGGTTCATGTTCAGCCCCACTTCGATGTTGCGAATCACGTCTATCTTGGGCGGAAGCGCTTCGATGGCTTCCTTGAAGCGGAGTGCGGCCGCACGGCGCGTCTCCTCCGGGATGTCATTCCTCAGTTTGAACAACACGATGTGTTTTACCATAATTTTTATGTTCGTTTTTTAATGTTTTGCAAAGCAAATGAGAATTTAGCGGGGTGGAGCCCCGTTTTTTCAATCCGCAAAGATAGCGATTTGTATCTATATGGCGAAACCGGGTGGGGAAGTTTTTTAATCTTTTGGAAGCGGATTATAAAAAATAAGTTTTATATTTGCAGGTATTCAATATAAATCAAAAAAAGCATCGAATCATGTTAATCATAGGAATTGCCGGCGGCACAGGGTCGGGAAAGACCACCGTCGTAAAGAAAATCATCGAAAGCCTGCCCGAGGGCGAAGTGGTGCTCCTCCCTCAGGACTCGTACTATAAGGACAGCAGCCATGTGCCCCTGGAGCGGAGGCAAAGCATCAACTTCGACCATCCCGACGCTTTCGACTGGCCGCTCCTTACCAGCCAGGTGGCAGCCCTGCGCCGGGGCGAGAGCGTGGAGCAGCCTGTGTACGAGTACGTCACCTCCTCGCGCTTGCCGCAGACCATCCACATCGAGCCGCGCGAGGTTATCATCATCGAAGGCATCATGGCTTTGTACGACGCCTCCCTGCGTGCCATGATGGACCTGAAGGTGTTTGTCGACACCGACCCCGACGAGCGGCTTATCCGCGTCATCCAGCGCGACGTGCTGGAGCGGGGACGCACCGCCGAGGCCGTGATGGAACGCTACACGCGCGTCCTGAAACCCATGCACCTGCAATTCATCGAGCCGTGTAAACGTTACGCAGACCTTATCGTGCCCGAAGGAGGCGATAACCACGTGGCCATCGACATACTAACCATGTACGTCAAACGGCACATCAGGTAATGGGAATTTAGCGGGCTGATTAGGAGAACGCAGACTACGCAGACGGGCGCAGAGGCTCGCGGAAAATAAAGGGCTTCGCTTATCTGCACTGAAATATATATATATATAAGTCTGCGTTCATCTGTGTATTCTGCGTCGTCTGCGTTCCCTGAGACAGATAAATTATCATTTATGAGCCCATGAAAACAAAATTCTTCATTCTTCATTCTTCATTAATAAGTCTCCTGCTCCTCCTGCTCTTCGCTTGCGGGGGAGGAGGACGGAAACCTGCGCCCGCCGGACCTGTACCCCACGACCTGCCCCAGATACAGGACACGGGCCGGTTGGTGGTGCTCACCCTTTACAGTTCCACGTCCTACTTCATGTACCGCGGGCAGGACATGGGCTTCCAGTACGAACTGGCCGAGCAGTTCGCCCGCAGCCTGGGACTGGAGTTGGAAGTGAAGGTGGCACGCAGTGTGCGGGACATGATTCGTATGCTGCTTTCCGGCGAGGGCGACCTTATAGCCTACGCCCTGCCCGTCACGAAGGAGTGGAAGGACAGCCTGCGCTATTGCGGCGAGGAAATCATCACCCACCAGGTGCTGGTGCAACGCCGGATGCGGGGTGCGGAGCCTCTGCGCGATGTCACCCAACTTGTGGGCAAGGACATCTACGTGAAGCCCGGCAAGTACCACGACCGCTTGGCTAACCTCGACCGGGAGTTGGGCGGGGGCATCCGCATACACGTGGTGCGGGGCGATAGCGTGACGCACGAGGACCTCATCGCAAAAGTGGCTCGGGGCGAGATTCCCTATACCGTGAGCGATGACGACGTGGCCCGGCTCAACCGCACCTATTTCCCCCAGCTGGATGTCAGCCTGCCCCTCAGCTTCGACCAGCGTTCCTCTTGGGCCGTGCGCCCCGACTGCCCCCTGCTGGCCAATGCCGCCGACCGCTGGTACCGGGCCAACGCCTCCTCGCCCGACTACGAGGCCAGCGAGAAACGCTACTTCGAGCAGAGCAAGGCCACGCCCCATACGCCCATCCTCTCCCTGAGCCGGGGCATCATCTCCCACTACGACGCCCTCTTCAAGAAATACGCCCCTTCGATAGGTTGGGACTGGCGCCTATTGGCCTCCTTGGCCTATAACGAGAGCAACTTCGACACCACCGCCGTGTCATGGGCCGGAGCGCGAGGCCTGATGCAGCTCATGCCTTCCACCGCCCGCGCCATGGGCGTGCCTCCCGGACGCGAGCAGAACCCCGAGGAAAGCGTGCGCGCCGCCGTGAAGTACCTCGGGCAGACCGCCCGCAGCTTCCGCTCCATCCCCGAACCGGAGCGGACGAACTTCGTCCTCGCCTCCTACAATTCCGGCATCGGGCACGTATTGGACGCCATGGCCCTGGCCGAGAAGTACGGCAAGGACAAATATGTATGGCGTGACAACGTGGAGAAGTTCATCCTCTTGAAATCCGACGAACGTTATTACACCGACTCCGTGTGCCGCCACGGCTACTTTCGCGGCGTGGAGACCTACAACTTTGTGCGCGATATCACCGCCCGCTACGAACGCTATCGCCGGAAAATCCCCCTCTGAAATGCAAAGTGGTTGCAGCCTTTTCACGCAACAAAGGCAGGCGTTCCTCTAATGATTGTTGGCTTATCCCTCTTGCATGTTTCCCAAAAAGAAATTATCTTTGCGCTACGATTTGAAAACAGAAAGCGAACAATGAAAAGACTGATGAAAAACGCCCGCTTCACCCCTAAGGGCTACCCCGATGAAGTAGAGGCCAAGATTCAACATTATAAGCGCGAGGGCGTCCGCCTTCCCCAGCGGAACCTGCTGCGTACCGAGGAACAGATTGAAGGCATCCGAGCCAGCGCGCGCATCAACACTGCCCTGCTGGACTACGTGGCCGAGAACATCCGCGAAGGCATGACCACCGCTGACATCGACCATATGGTGTATTGCTTCACGACAGACCACGACGCCATCCCCGCTCCGTTCATGTACGACGGCTTCCCCAAGAGCGTCTGCACCAGCATAAACGACGTGGTGTGCCACGGCATCCCCAGCACGCGCGAAGTGCTGAAGAGTGGCGACATCGTCAACGTAGACGTGTCGACCATTTACCGGGGCTACTACTCCGACGCCTCACGCATGTTCCTCATAGGCGACGTCAGCCCCGAGATGCGTCGGCTGGTGGAAGTGGCTCGTGAGTGTCGTGACATAGGCGTGCGCATGGCTCGTCCCTGGACACGATTGGGCGACGTGGGAGCCGCTATCCAGGAGCACGCCGAGAAGAACGGCTACAGCGTGGTGCGTGACTTGTGTGGTCACGGATGCGGCATCAAGTTCCACGAAGAGCCGGATGTGGAGCACTTCGGACGCCGCGGCACGGGCATGCTTATCGTGCCCGGCATGACGTTCACCATCGAGCCGATGATAAACATGGGCACGTACGAAGTCTTCATCGACGAAGCCGACGGTTGGACCGTCCTGACCGACGACGGGTTGCCTTCCGCCCAGTGGGAGAGCCAGATACTGATAACGCCGGACGGCAACGAAACGCTGACCGAGTGATGCTGCCGGTCGTAATCGTCCTCTCCCTCGTAGCCGGGCTGGCCGTGGGTGCCATCGCGGGTTACCTGTACTCCCGGCGCGGCATGGACAAAGAAACCGAGGCCCTGCGCCGACGCATGAACGCCGAGTTCGAAGCCCTTTCAAACCGTATTTTCCAGAGCCGCACGGAGGACTTCAAACGCATGAACGCCGAGCAGATGGACCACCTGCTCCGTCCTTTGGGCGAGAACCTGAAGGACTTCCGCCAGCAGGTGGAGCGTGCTTACTCCGCCGAGGCCAAGGAGCGTTTCTCGCTGGGCGAGCGCATCAAGGAGTTGGTGGAGCTGAACCAACGCTTGAGCGAGGAGGCCAACAACCTGACCCGTGCTTTGAAGGGTGACACCAAAATGCAGGGCGACTGGGGCGAAGCCATCTTGGAGCGCATCTTGCAAGCCAGCGGCCTGATAGAGGGCGAGCACTACTTCCGCCAGGAGTTCCTCAAGGACGAGCGGGGCGAGACGCTGGTTAGTGAGGAGAGCGGCCGGCGCATGCAACCCGACATCATCGTGCGTTATCCCGACGACCGCGAAATGATAATCGACTCCAAAGTCTCACTCACCGCCTACGCCGCCTATACCGCTGCGTCAGGTCGTGACGAGCAGGCCCGCCACCTGAAGGCGCACATGGCCTCCGTCCGCGCCCACATCGATGAGCTGAGCCGCAAGGATTATTCGCGCTACGACCTCAACGCGCCGGATTTCGTCATGATGTTCATCCCCACCGAGGGCGCTTACCTGCTGGCCGTGCAGACCGACCCCACCCTGTGGGAGTATGCCTACCGCCGGAAAGTGGTTCTCATGAGTCCCACAAACCTTATCAGCGCCCTGCGTCTTTCGTTGGACTTGTGGAAGCGCGAGTATCAGGTGAAGAACGTGCAGGACATTATCCGTCGCGGCACCGCCCTCTACGAGAAGCTGGCGGGCTTCACGGACACGTTCCTCGCTATCGGCGACCGCCTCTCCGCCCTCCAAAGGGACTACGACCGTGCCGCTGGCCAGCTTTCGCAAGGTCCGGGCAACATCGTCCGTCAGGCGGAGCAACTCCGCGGCATGAGCCTCACGCCTAAGAAGCGCATCTCGCCTCGGCTGATGCCAAGGGAGGAGGAAAGGGAAGGAGAGGAGTGAATTCCTGACTTTATCACTTTCTTGTAAATCTTTTGCAAATCAGCTCTACAGGTGTCTGTAGTGATGATTTTTTTGAGAGTGATTTGGGTGACGCAAAGGAAATCTCTCGTTATGCAAACGTTTGCTATGTGTTTGCAAATCTTTTCATTGGGCTTTGCTTCATTCGCTTCGCGGGTTTTCCTTATTTTTGTGGCGATATAAAATGTAAATTACCATTTGAGAAACATGAAAACATTCTACGCAAAACTGATGAGCATGGCGCTTTTCTTATGTGCCGCCAGTATGCTGAAAGCACAAAACTTGACATCGCCCAATGGCGAGCTTCAAATGAATTTCTCTGTCAACGCGCAAGGAGAACCTGTCTACGAATTGTCCTATAAAGGCCGGGCGGTGCTGAAGCCCTCGAAGTTGGGGCTTGAGTTGAAAGACGATCCGAGCCTGATGAACGGTTTTATCATAGCCGATGTGGAAACCTCTACGTTCGACGAGACGTGGAAACCTGTGTGGGGTGAGGAAAGTCAGATTCGGAACCATTACAACGAAATGGCAGTTACCCTTAACCAAAAGGCGCAGGAGCGTAACCTGGTTATTCGTTTCCGTCTGTTCGATGATGGGCTGGGCTTTCGTTACGAATTTCCTTTGCAAGAAAACTTGAATTATTTCGTCATTAAAGAAGAACATACCCAGTTTGCCATGACGGGTGACCACACGGCTTTCTGGATACCGGGCGATTATGACACGCAGGAGTATGACTATACGGAATCCAAACTGTCGGAAATCCGTGGTCTGATGAAAGGAGCCATCACGCCCAACTCCTCGCAAACGCCTTTCTCAGAGACCGGTGTGCAAACGGCTCTGCAAATGAAGACGGACGATGGGCTGTACATCAACCTGCACGAGGCGGCGTTGGTGGATTACGCTTGCATGCACTTGAATCTGGACGACAGGAACTTTATCTTCGAATCGTGGCTGACTCCGGATGCCGTGGGCGATAAAGGCTATCTGCAAGCTCCTTGCACTTCGCCTTGGCGTACGGTGATTGTGAGCGATGACGCCCGCGATATATTGGCTTCCCGCATTACGCTGAACCTGAACGAGCCTTGCGCCTATGACGATGTGTCGTGGATTAAGCCGGTGAAGTACGTTGGTGTTTGGTGGGAGTTGATAGCCGGAAAGAGTACGTGGGCTTATACGGATGAGTTGCCTTCCGTGAAGTTGGGTATATTGGATTACAGCAAGACGAAGCCCAACGGACGCCATGGAGCCAATAACGAGCATGTAAAGAAGTATATCGACTTTGCCGCCGCCAACGGACTCGACCAGGTGCTGGTGGAAGGATGGAATGAAGGCTGGGAAGATTGGTTCGGAAAATCCAAAGACTACGTGTTCGATTTTGTTTCTCCTTATCCCGATTTTGACGTGAAGATGCTCAATGAGTATGCGCATAGCAAGGGCGTGAAGCTGATGATGCATCATGAGACCTCCGCTTCGGTGCGCAACTACGAACGCCACATGGACAAGGCTTACCAGTTTATGGTGGACAACGGATACAATGCCGTGAAGAGTGGCTATGTGGGCGACATCATTCCGCGTGGAGAATATCACTATGGCCAGTGGATGAATAATCATTATCTGTATGCCGTGAAGAAAGCTGCCGAATATAAGATTATGGTCAATGCCCATGAGGCTGTACGTCCTACGGGACTTTGCCGTACCTATCCCAACTTGATAGGCAATGAGTCGGCGCGTGGCACCGAGTACGAAGCCTTTGGCGGAAGCAAGCCTTTCCACACCACGATACTCCCCTTTACCCGTCTGATAGGTGGTCCGATGGATTATACGCCTGGCATCTTCGACACGAAACTGGATTTCATGGGCGACTTGCCTCACGGACAAGTGCAGACAACCCTGTGCAAGCAGTTGGCCTTGTATGTCACGATGTACAGTCCGCTACAGATGGCGGCCGATGTGATAGAAAGCTATGAGGCACGTATGGACGCTTTCCAGTTCATCAAGGACGTGGCGGTAGATTGGGACGAAAGTCGGTATTTGGAAGCCGAGCCGGGTGATTACCTGACCATCGCCCGTAAGGCCAAAGGCACCAATAATTGGTTTGTAGGTGGCATCACCGATGAGAATGCCCGCAAGGTAGAGCTTAAACTCGATTTCCTGGATGCGGATAAAAAATATGTGGCTACGCTTTATGCCGATGGCAAGGATGCCGATTATAAAGAGAATCCTACTTCTTACCAAATAAAGAAAGGCATTGTGACCAACAAGACAAAGATTTCCGTACAAGAAGCACGAAGCGGAGGTTTTGCCCTGAGTTTGATAGAGGCCACTCCGGAAGATGTGAAAAGTCTGAAGAAGTGGAGAAATTAGAAATGGCTGTCTTGTAAATGGGAATTTAGCTATTAAATGAAGAATGATGAATTAAGAATGAAGAATGACCATGCGGCGTGATTGTGCGCACTGACAGCGCAGTCTAAATTCTTCATTCTTAATTCTTCATTAAAGCGCGCTTGCGCGCGCTAAATTATCATTTTCGTTTTCAATAGGTTTAGTGTCTGGAAGGCTGTCCCACTACTAAGTGAGATAGTCTTCCTCGTTTTTATAAGTCTTTCAGCAACACTTGTCCCGCATGGGAGTAATATTCTTCCTTTGCCTTCATCAGCATCTGCCATTGTCCGTTATAGGCATGTTCTTTGTCTATCTTGAAATCCTCGGAGCCATGCGTGTCCAGGCGGTCGAAGAGGGTGGCAGCATTCAGTTTGTTAATGTCTATCGACGGTTGGTAGGAGAGGGATTCGCTCTTCTCGTCCGTGCTGACTTCGTGTACCAGTCCAACTTCTTCTAGTTCGTCCAAGATGCGTCGGGTCAGGCGGATGGGAATCTCCCCTTCTTCGGACAATTCTTCGGCAGTGTAGGGGGAAGTGCCGGCGGCAAAGCGCTTGGCGATGAGTGACATGATGAGTACGGTTACAAAGTCATGGTAGCGTCGGCTGATGTTGCGTGTGTCGGCGTCGAAACTGAAGTTGCGGATGTTTTGTCCGGCGTAGGTCAGTTGGGCGCCAAAAAGGCAGATGGTCCACGAGATTTGCAACCACAGCAACAGCAAGGGCAGGGCGGCAAAGCTACCATAGATGGCATTGTAGCGCGATACCCATAACTGACCGTTGATGTACAGGAATTGGAAAAACTGGTAGGCCGTTCCCGCCAAGATGCCTGATACCAAGGCATGTTTGAACTTCACTTTTGTGTTGGGCATGAAGATGTAGAGGGCCGTGAACATGCACCAGGTCAGTACAAAAGGAATGAATCGGATGAAGAACTTACCGACAGGAGCCAACAGGGTATAGTCATCGATGTGCTTCAGTACGGTGGCGGTGAAGATGGAAAGACCTCCTGAAAGCACCAGCAGGACGGGGATAAGGAGCAGCATAGAGCAATAGTCGGTGATGCGCCGATACATGCTTCGTGCCTTCTTCACTTGCCATATGCGGTTGAAAGTGATTTCCATACTGTTTATCAGGTTGAGCACTGAATAAAACAACAGGATGAGGCCTACGCCGATGAACACGCCGTTCTTGGTTTGCGCCAGATAAGTGTTGACCGTTTCCAGGATGACCGTGCTTGCCTCTCCCATGCCTACCAGTCCTTCTTGGATTTGTTGCTCGATGATGTTGTCGAACCCGAAGCCGCGCGCGATGGCAAATACCAAAGCCAAGATAGGGATGATGGCTATCAGCGTGCTATAGGTCAGGGCTGCCGCTTTATTAGCCAGTCGGTCTTTAGTAAAGCGGGTGATGCAGAGATAGATGGTTTTGATGATATTATAGAGGGAAAAGGTCGTTTTGGTGACCTCGTCCTCTGTGATACGCCAAATGTCGTAGGTGAGGAATTTCCAAAGAGCTGCGATTCGTTTGTTCATGCTAATATGGTTAATGTGCCAATGTGTGCTGAAAATAAAAAGCAGCCGGCCTGTAAGCCGGGTTCTGTTCTCCGTTCATAAACGGAGCGCCTGTCATTTATCTGCGCCGCATGTCGCCATACGGCTTTAGCGGTCTACCCTCCGACATCGGGCGAGCCACCCTCCTTACGCCGGTTTACATGACCTTACAACTCCTAAGACGCACAGCCCTTGTGTCGCCACAAGTCTGGTGGGCTCTTACCCCGCCTTCTCACCCTTACCGACCCGGAAGCCGGCGGTTCTTTTCTTCTGCGTTACTCTGCCCTCGCGGACAGCTTTCTGTTAGGAAGTAGGATGCTCTGCGTTGCCCGGACTTTCCTCCCGCACTTGAGTGCGAGCGACAAGCCGGCCTGCTGCTTTATGTGTGCAAAGGTAGGAATTATATTTGAAAAACGAAGGTACAAAAAGGCCTGAAAAGTTGAATTTACAAATATTCCCGGTCTTACACCCAGAATATCGTGATGTGTTATCAGACCTTGTGTCTCCGTACTTCTGTGTTTCAAGCCAATGTGGCGTGTTTCGTCATCGGTCGAGGAATCAACGCCAAATCGTTATCGTTCCCTCCTTTACTATTTTCTCTTTCATAGGCGTCCCCTCAGGTTCGTAGCCCAAAGCGGCACAACCGTACACTTTATGATGGGTCGGAACGCCGAGGCGGGTAAGGAGGACGCGTACATCGGGGTCGTCGCACGTTTGCCCCAGTTGGTTAATCCAGCAGGATCCGATACCTAAGGAACGGGCGGCCAGGAAGATGTTCTCCAAAGCGCAGGCGCAATCCATGCCTGCCCACCATTGTGTCGGCTCGTTGGATACGATGACCAGCGTGGGGGCATGATAGTAGCAGCAATAGGTGGCACTGTGGCCCCGTTCCTGCAAGTGCGGGTCTCCGCTCTTGGCAAAAGCGCATTTTATTGCTTCGTTCAGTTCGTTCAATATCGTAGCGTTTTGGATGGCTGTGAAGTGCCATGTCTCTAAGTGCATGCCGTTGGGGGCACACGTAGCGGCACGTAATATCAGATTCAAATCTTCGGCCGACACTTGGCGGTCGGTATAAGCACGTACGCTGTGGCGTGCTTCCATGTTTTTCAATACTTCATTCATGACTTTTTATCTTATATTTAAAAAAGAATCCACTATTTCATCAAATCAAACAAATAAGCCACCTTTACACTGATGACGCCATGGGCGGCACGGGAGAAGTAGTCCTTCTTCGTGGTGCCGTAGAAGTCGGAGAGGGCATAGTAGTAGCGGCCTTCTACTTGGAAATGGCCTATCTTGGTGCGTAGCTCTACTCCCGCGCCTCCGGCGATGCCGTAGTCGAACTTGTTGTCAATGGGGGCATCGTGTTGCTCGATGATGAGGTTAGTATAGTTCTCCCAGCCTTCGCTTATCGTGTGGCTATCGCTCAGGAAAAAGCCTATCTGCGGACCGGCGTTGATGAAGAATTGCATGCCGCGGCCCTCTTTACCGAAAGCCAGGTGGGCGAGAAACGGGATATTGACATAATTCATCTTGCGGGTGTAGGCCAGTTCAGGGTAATCCTCGTAAAACTCGCTCCATCCTTGTTGGGAGTAGTTGATTTCGAGTTGGGCGCCACATATCATGCCGAAATATTTCTCGGAGATGTAACGCAGTGTGATGCCGCCCGTGGGAGTGATGAGCGAGCCTTGGCGCACGCTGGGCGAAAAGCTGACGGAGTTGATGTTGACACCGCCATTGACGCCTACGGAGAAATTATAGCGTTGATCGCCTACTTGCGCCTGTACGGACGTGATGCCTGCCAGCAAGAGGGTGCTTATAAAAAGTATTTTTAGTTTCATGACTACTAATTTCCTATTTCTCAATCAAAATCCAATTTAAGAAGTTCGTAGTTCTTGGTGAAATGCACGAAGAACACCTTCCGGTTGATAAAGCCTCCCCAGTTGTTGACCCGTTGGAATTTGAATCCCGTCTGTATGGACGTCACGTCGAAGCGTTTCAGATTCTCTTCGAAAGTGGTGCCGTATCGGGACAAGCCTTTCAGGAAGTAATAGCCCGTGTCGAAGCCCAACATACCGTATTTGGGATAACGTTCTTCCATGTCCTTGGCAAACCAACGCCGGTAGTTCCGGGTAAATTGGGCCGCGGAAGGCAACAAGTTGTTGGTGTAGAAAGATGTATAGAAATACGTGTCGAGTTCGAAGAACGCGTCCAGGTGGTCTTTGGTGTAGGTTTGCCATTCGGGATAACCGAAGAGATGGATGGGCACTTCCGGATTCTGGCGGACGGTTACGGTCAGGTGGGGCAGGAGCCTGATAAGCGCCACATTGCTACCCGAAGTAGGCACGAAAATGTTTTCCCGGTCGGGACGTAACACCTTGCTTAGCGTAGAGGCCGTCACCGTGTCCGATAAAGAGGTCATGGGGACGGAGCGGCTGCTCAACTCTTCTTTGAATCCTTTGATAAATTCCGCCTTGTCGCGTGCGCCTTCCCGTGTATTGAGGAAGATGACGTGCGCGTTGTGGAATTGGCGGAAGAAGTGGTCGTACACCTCCGAGTACAAGTAGGACTGGGGCGTATTGATTTGGTAGATATACGGATTGCGGAAAACGCTGTTATCTTTCGAAGTGAATGGTATGACCAGTCGGATGCCTTTCTTTTGGGCGAACTCGGCAAGCGGTTGGATATGCTCTTGGTACAAGGGGCCGAAGATGATGTGGACATTCTGCATGGCTTTGCTTGCCAAGATATTTTGGATGGAAGCCTTTTGCGGACCAGAGTTGTAGGTATAGAGGTCGATGGAAACGCCCGCTTTCTTCAGGCTGTCCATGGCCATGAGGAATCCTTCGTAGTATTCAATCATGCGTGCCGACTCGTTTTGTTGGCCTCGTTCGGGCAACAGGGGGAGGATGATGGCCGCCTTGAGGGTGGCATATTTTTCGGCTTTTACGCTATTTTCCCGGAAGAGTTCGCGGTTGGTAGGCGGTTCTTTCGACGAAACGACCGCTTTCTCTTGCGAAGGCTTCGGATAAGGGATGCAAAGGAAAGTGCCCCGCTTTATCTTGTCTTTCCCTTCCAGTTCGGGATTGGCGGCGATGAGTTCTTCTTCCGTGATGCCATATTCACGGCTGATGCTATAGACGGTCTCCCGGCGTCCCACTTTGTGCATTTCGCGGCATCTGGGCTTCACTTCGGCGCGCAGGGTGGTGGTGTCTTTCGGCTGGGCTTCCGGCGTGGCGGGCTGTGTTTCAGGGGTAGGGACCGGTATGCGGATGACTTCTCCGGCGTGGAAATTGACTACGCTGAGCCCCGGATTGGCTTTGCAGATGGCTTGTACGGACACGCCATAACGCTGGCTGAGCCGATAGAGCGTCTCGCCCGACTCGATGGTGTGGAAGGTTTCCTGCATGGCGTTGGGCGCCTTGCGGGGGATGCGCAACTTGTGTCCTACGTAGATGCGTTGGTCGCTTCCGGGGTTCAACTTGATGATGTCGCTTTGGCTGACTCCATACATGCTGGAGATGGAGTAGAGGCTTTGTCCTTTCTCAATGGTGTGCAGGATGTATGACTGGTTCTCTTGCGCACGGACGCCCAACGTGCAGGCGGTAGCCAGCAACAAGGAGAAGAGGGTTCGTCTGATTGTTCTCATATAATGTGTTTTCAGAAAATAATAAAAGCAGGTGCAAAGTTAAGAAATATGTCGCATTCATGCCAAGCGTTTGAGTTAAGAAATAATATTCTTGCATATCCAAATCTGAAAAAGGGAAGAGAAAGGCGGTTATTCGGAGAGAAAAAAGTACTTTTGCAAACCGAAATGGGAATTTATCATTTTAATAATATGCAACAAGACGAAGCGGAATACATAGATGTCTACGGTGCCCGGGTGCACAACCTGAAGAACATTGACGCGCACATCCCACGGGGCAGCCTGACGGTGATAACCGGACTGAGCGGAAGCGGAAAATCGTCCTTGGCTTTCGACACGCTTTTTGCCGAAGGCCAGCGGCGTTACATTGAGACCTTCTCAGCCTATGCGCGCAACTTCCTGGGTAACCTAGAGCGTCCCGATGTAGACAAGATTAGCGGCCTTAGCCCTGTCATCTCCATCGAGCAGAAGACCACCAATAAGAATCCCCGCTCCACCGTGGGCACCACGACCGAGATATATGACTACCTGCGTTTGCTTTTTGCCCGGGCGGGCGTGGCCTACTCCTACCTGAGCGGGGAGAAGATGGTGAAGTACACCGAGGAGCAGATATTGGACCTTATCCTGAAAGAATACAAGGGTAAACGCATCTACCTGCTGGCTCCGCTGGTGCGCAACCGCAAAGGACATTACAAGGAACTCTTCGAGCAAGTGCGTAAGAAAGGCTACCTGTACGTGCGGGTGGACGGAGAGGTGATGGAAGCCATCCCCGGCATGAAGCTGGACCGATACAAGAATCACGATGTGGAGGTGGTGATAGACAAACTGCTGGTGGCTGACAAGGACGATGCCCGTTTGAAGGATAGTGTGGCCACAGCCATGCGCCAGGGAGACGGACTGATGATGATACTGGACATGAAGACCGGACAGGCACGCCATTACAGCAAGCGGCTGATGTGTCCCGTCACGGGCTTGTCCTACAAGGAGCCGGCTCCGCACAACTTCTCCTTCAACTCTCCGCAGGGAGCCTGCCCCAAGTGCAAAGGGCTGGGCGTGGTGAGCCAGATAGACATAGACAAGGTGATACCCGACCGCGAGCTGTCCATCTACGAAGGGGCGGTGGTGCCTTTGGGCAAATATAGGAACAGCATGATATTCTGGCAGATAGCCGCCTTGCTGGAGAAGTACGAAGCCGACCTGAAAACATCGGTGAAGGACCTGCCCGACGAGGCCATCGACGAAGTGCTGTACGGTGCGGACGAACGTGTCCACATCAAGAGTACCCAGGTAGGAGGAGCCTTGGATTTCTTTACCACGTATGAAGGCGTGGTGAAGTATATCCGGATGCAACAGGAGCAGGAAGCATCGGCCACGGCGCAAAAATGGGCCGAACAGTTTGCCCGCACCGCCGAGTGTCCGGAGTGTCACGGCGCCCGCCTGAACAAAGAAGCCCTTTCCTTCCGCATCCACGACAAGAACATCTATCAGCTGGCCACGATGGACATCAGCGAACTGTATGATTGGCTGACGCACGTGGACGAACACCTGGACAGCAAGCAACGCCAGATAGCCACGGAGATACTGAAGGAAATACGTACCCGCCTGAAGTTCCTGCTTGATGTGGGGCTGGATTATCTCTCGCTCAACCGCAGTTCGGTCAGCCTTTCCGGAGGCGAAAGCCAGCGCATCCGCCTGGCCACGCAGATAGGCTCCCAGCTGGTGAATGTACTTTATATATTGGACGAGCCAAGCATCGGCCTGCACCAGCGGGACAACCAACGGCTCATCCACTCGCTGAAAGAATTGAGAGACATCGGCAACACGGTGATAGTCGTAGAACACGACCGCGACATGATGCTGGCGGCCGATTACGTGATAGACATGGGTCCCAAGGCCGGACGTCTGGGAGGCGAAGTGGTGTTTGCCGGCACGCCCCGCGAGATGCTGCGGACACACACGCTGACCTCGCAATACCTCAACGGCGAACGGGTCATTGAAGTACCCAAGGAGCGCCGCAAGGGCAACGGGCACAGCCTGTGGCTGCGGGGCGCGAGGGGCAACAACCTGAAGTGCGTTGATGTGGAGTTCCCCTTGGGCAAGCTGATATGCGTCACGGGCGTGTCCGGCAGCGGCAAGTCCACCTTGATAAACGAGACGCTGCAGCCCATCCTTTCCCAACGCTTCTACCGTTCCCTGCAAGACCCCTTGCCCTACGACAGCATAGAAGGACTGGAATATATAGATAAGGTGGTGAACGTCGACCAGTCGCCCCTGGGACGTACGCCCCGCTCCAATCCTGCCACTTACACGGGCGTCTTTGCTGATATACGCAATTTGTTTGTGGGATTGCCCGAGGCCAAGATACGCGGCTACAAGGCGGGACGCTTCTCCTTCAACGTGAAGGGCGGGCGGTGCGAAGAATGCCAGGGAAACGGTTATAAGACCATCGAGATGAACTTCCTGCCCGATGTCTACGTGCCCTGCGAAGTGTGCCATGGCAAACGCTACAACCGCGAGACGCTGGAGGTGCGCTACAAGGGCAAGTCCATCGCCGACGTGCTGGACATGACCATCAACCGTGCCGTGGAGTTCTTCGAGAACGTGCCGCAGATATTGAACAAGATAAAAGTAATACAAGAAGTCGGCCTGGGCTACATCAAGTTGGGCCAGCCCAGCACCACCCTCTCCGGAGGCGAGAGCCAGCGCGTGAAGCTGGCCACGGAGCTGTCCAAGCGCGACACGGGCAAGACGCTCTACATCCTGGACGAGCCTACCACCGGCCTCCACTTCGAGGACATCCGCGTGCTGATGAACGTGCTGAACCGCCTGGTGGACAAGGGCAACACGGTCGTCGTCATCGAGCACAACATGGACGTCATCAAGATGGCGGACTACATCATCGACATGGGACCCGAAGGCGGACGGGGCGGGGGAGAAGTCCTCACCACCGGCACGCCCGAAGAAGTGGCCATGAGCACGAGGGGATATACAGCCCGTTTCCTGAAAGAGGAATTGAGGATGAAACCGTAAGGGAGGCGTTACGGGTGTCGTAAGGGAGGCGTTACGGGTGCCGTAAGGGAAGCGTTCCGGGTGTCGGAAAGGAAGCGTTCCGGGTGTCGGAAAGGAGGCGTTCCGGGTGTCGGAAAGGAAGCGTTCCGGGTGCCGGAAAGGAGACTGCATAGTGTACTATATAATAATGTATTAATAAAAATGAAGACAAAGATAAACAAAACCAACGCCGCCCGCCTGCTGGACAAGGCGAAGATAGCCTACGAGCTCATCTCTTACGAGGTGGACGAAAGCGACCTCAGCGCGCCCCACGTGGCAGAGCAGCTGGGAGAAGACATCGATTGCGTATTCAAGACACTGGTGTTGCAGGGCGACAAGACGGGGCATTTCGTCTGCGTCATCCCCGGCGAGCACGAAGTAGACCTGAAGATGGCCGCCAAGGTGAGCGGCAACAAGAAGTGCGACCTTATCCATGTGAAGGAACTGCTGCCCCTTACGGGCTACATCCGTGGCGGCTGCTCGCCCATCGGCATGAAGAAGCCGTTTCCCACTTACATTCATGAGACGTGCCTGGAGCACCCTTACATCTACATCAGTGCCGGGCAGCGCGGCCTGCAACTGAAGCTCAGTCCGCAGGACTTGGTACGCGAAGTTGGTGCAGAAGTTTGCAAGTTGTTCTGACTCTTAAAATGCGACGGCTACAATGTCGCAAATGACACTGTAGCCGTCGAGACATAGGAAATTAAAGCGGCATATTGCCGTGTTTCTTAGGCGGATTGGACTGGTTCTTGTTTTGGCACATCTCCAATGCCTGAATCAGTTTGTAACGGGTGTCGCGCGGCATGATGACCTCGTCTATCAAGCCTCGTTCGGCGGCCCGATAAGGATTGGAGAACTTTTCCTCATAGTCACGGATGATGCCGGCTTTTTCTTCCGGAGACGCTTTGCGGTAGAGGATGTTCACAGCGCCGGCGGCTCCCATTACCGCAATCTCGGCTTGCGGATAAGCCAAGTTCACGTCTGCGCCGGTTGGCTTGCTGGACATCACGATGTAAGCGCCGCCGTATGCTTTGCGGGTAATCAGTGTAATCTTGGGTACGGTAGCCTCGGCATAAGCGTATACAATCTTGGCTCCATGACGGATAATGCCGTTGTGTTCCTGCTGGGTACCCGGCAAAAATCCCGGCACGTCTTCAAATGTAATGATGGGAATGTTGAAGCAATCGCAGAAACGGATGAAACGCGCCGCCTTGTCGCTGGCGTCAATATCGAGTACGCCCGCCAAGAAAGCCGGCTGGTTGGCCACAATGCCTACCGAACGCCCGTTGAGGCGGCCGAAGCCGATGACGACATTCTTGGCGAAATGGGGCATGACTTCAAAGAAATACTGGTTGTCCAATACCGGCTCGATAATATCTTTGATGTCATAAGGAATGTTGGGGTCTTCCGGAATGACGGTTTGCAAGTCCTCCACGGTACGGCGGATGTCGTCAGAGCAAGCCACCTTCGGCGCATCCTCCATGTTGTTGGAAGGCAGGAAACTCAGCAATTCCCGAATGGTCATCAGCGTCTCGTCCTCATTGTTGCAGACAAAGTGGGTGACTCCGCTTTTGCCGCTATGTACGTAGGCGCCTCCTAAATCTTCTTTGTCCACTATTTCATTCGTTACAGTCTTTACGACGTCTGGTCCCGTAATGAACATGTGGCTTTGCTCCTTGACCATGAATATGAAGTCCGTCAGTGCGGGAGAATAGCAGGCGCCGCCGGCACAAGGTCCCAGGATGGCTGATATTTGCGGGATGACTCCCGACGCAATGGTGTTCTGATAAAAAATGGACGCATATCCCGCCAGGCTGCTTACCCCTTCCTGAATGCGGGCGCCGCCCGAATCGTTCAGCGCAATGACGGGGGCGCCGTTCTTTAAAGCCAATTGTTGCACCTTCACAATCTTAGCCGCGTTGGTCTCGCTCAACGAACCGCCGAATGCGGTAAAGTCGTAGGCGTAGACAAAAACCAGACGTCCGTCTATCTTTCCGTAACCGGTCACCATCCCGTCACCGGCAATTTCCTTCTTTTCCATCCCGAAATTGGCGCAACGGTGAATCACGAACTTGTCCAGCTCGTTAAATGTTCCTTTATCCAGCAGCTCTTCAATGCGCTCGCGCGCTGTTTTCTTACCTTGCAGATGTTGCTTTTCTATCTTGTCGATGCCGCCTCCCAGGGAAGCGTTCTTGTCCTTTTCTTCAAAGCGGGCATATATTTCTTCTCTTGTCATATCGCTATACGTTTATTTTTCTTGTTTATCTGTCAGTTGGAGTTTCACCAGAACTTGTCCGGCATTGACCGATTCTCCTTCCTGTACCAATACGGACTCCACCGTGCAATCCGCGGACACCTTGAAGTTGCTTTGCATCTTCATGGCTTCGATGACCAGCACAATGTCGCCTGCGGCCAGTTGGTCGCCTTTCCGCGCCATTATCTTCACCACCTTACCGGGCATGGGAGCGGTGATTTGGTCCTCTTGGCGCTCTTCCCCGCCGTGCTTCATGCGCAAGTACTTGGCCTGTGTGTCAATGATGTCCACTTGGTATGAACGGTATGCCATGGTCACATCGTAACGCTTGCCTCCCTCTTCCCTTATCAGTTGCGCGTCATACGAAAGTCCTTCGTGCAGGATGGAGCAACTGCCGTTCTCGGCCATCACCACATCCACGTCGTAGCATTTATCGTCAATCATTACTTGCACCTTATTGCCTACTTTGCTCACCAGGGAGATTTCGGCCGTCCGGTTTCCTATACGTATTTCCATACTAATTGTTCCTCTTTAAATTCGTAAAACACCTTTCTGCAAACCAAACTCACGCCAACGGCTGATGGGACGGTTGTCGGCCGGGTTCGGATTCTTATTCTCTTCCAAATTCATCAGGTAATCAATGTAGGAAGCGATTAACGCCATATTTTCCAACTTCTCGTTATCCGTGTTGTGGCGTATCAGCATGCGTGCGTTCTTTGCGATGAAAGACGTATCGTAACTGCCTTTCACAAAGTCGGGCACATACATGATGCGGCGCAGGTAGTTGATGTTGGTCTTCAGACCGGTAATCTTGTATTCATACAGTACGCGGCGCATACGCTCGATGGCATATTGGCGGGTCGTGGCCCACACAATCAGTTTACCGATCATCGGGTCATAGAATACAGGGATTTCATATCCTTCGTACACGTAGCTGTCTACGCGGACACCGATTCCGCTGGGACGCACAATCTGGTGGATGACGCCCGGCGACGGCATGAAGTTGTTTTCCGTATCTTCCGCGCAGATGCGGCACTCGATGGCGTGTCCGCGTTGTGACAGGTCCTCTTGCTTCAGGCGCAGCCTTTCTCCTTTGGCCACACGGATTTGTTCTTTCACCAAGTCAACGCCTACCACTTCCTCCGTGATGGGATGCTCTACTTGGAGGCGGGTATTCATTTCCAAGAAATAGAAATGGCGGTGTTTGTCCACCAGAAATTCGATGGTACCCGCTCCTGAATAGTGGACGGCTTTAGCGGCGGCCACTGCCTTTTCGCCCATTTCGCAGCGTAATTCAGGGGTAAGGAAAGGGGAGGGACTTTCTTCCACTATTTTCTGGTTACGGCGTTGCACGGAGCACTCGCGGTCGAACAAGTGGATGACGTTACCATAGTTGTCACCTAAGATCTGGAACTCGATATGGTGCGGTTCTTCTACGAATTTTTCGATATAAACGGTGTCATCCCCAAACGAGGACAGCGATTCGGAGCGTGCGGCATTGTATGCCTCTATGACTTCTGATTCTTCATGGATTAACCGCATACCTTTCCCGCCGCCGCCCATCGATGCTTTCAACATGACGGGATAGCCTATCTCGTTGCATACGCGGACGGCTTCTTCGGGGCTTTGCAAAGGTTGTGTAGTTCCCGGCACGACAGGCACTCCGGCTTCGGTCATGCACCGGCGGGCTTTTATCTTGTCGCCCATCATTTCCATCGTCTCAGCCGAAGGGCCGATAAAGATGATGCCCTCCTCTTTGCACCGACGGGCAAAATCGGCATTTTCCGACAAGAAGCCGTAGCCCGGATGAATAGCGTTGGCCTTGCATTGCTTAGCCACTTCGATAATCTTGTCAATGCACAAGTAACTGTCTTTGGCGGCGGCCGGACCTATCAGGTAAGCCTCATCCGCATACATCACATGGTGGGAAGTACGGTCGGCTTCTGAAAATACCGCTACAGTGGCAATGCCCATTTCGCGGCAGGAATGCATGATGCGAATCGCAATCTCGCCCCGGTTGGCAATCAATACTTTTTTAATCTCGTTCGTCTGAAAAGCAGTGGCTTTTCCCGTTTCCTCAAAACTTTGCCTGATTTCCTCCAGACAGGAGTGGCACAAGCAATCCGAATAATTCTCTTTCAAAAAGTTACGCATGCGGTCATCCAATTTTACCGAAGTGCAATGGCACGAATGAATATCTTCATCATGCAGGCAATCGAATGTGACGCCGCAACGCGGACATACCTTTTTCATAGACATTCTTTTATTATTATTTAAAAAATGAGCGCTTACTTAGAGCCATTCGGGCTGCAAAGGTAGCAGATTATTTACAAGGGACAAAAACATTGTGAAAGAATACCTGTTTTCATGGGATATAATGGTAGACGACGGCTTTTTGCTTGCGGAGGGAAGTCGGCACGTCTATCAGCCGCTGGTTGCTGCTTCCCCTGAAGTATAGGCTCTCGTCGCGCAAGTCTTGCCGGAAACGGCCGTCTACCAATACATCTAAGTATTGCAGCAATTCCCGTTGGCGCGGATTGGAAATCAACTGTTCAAACGTGTAACCTGTATAACACCAAATATTCTTGCGGCTCTTTTCTTTAATGGCTTTGGCCAGTTCGGCAAAGCCTTCGGGCTGGAACATGGGGTCGCCGCCGCTGAAGGTTACATCAGCAAACGGATCGTCAAGAACCTTGCGCAATATCTCCTCCGTGCTCATCCGGCGTCCACGACGTATGTCCCAAGAGTCTGGGTTATGGCAACCGGGGCAGGCGTTCGGGCATCCGGCGGCATAAATGGCCGTTCGGAGTCCCGGACCGTCTACGGTCGTATCTTCAAGTATATTGAGTATGGACAACATGGACGGTAAAGTTATTGATGCGTGGTACGGTCGTTTAGTTCTGCCAATTTGGCTTTATTCCAACGCTCAGTGGTACCAACCAAATAGCCGGTAATGCGTTGCAGGCGGTCAATATGCGTGCTTCCGCACTTCGGACAATACTCCAGATCCGGTGTGGAATTCTCATGGCCGCAATCCATGCAGCGGTTACGGTTATGGTTTACCGAGCCATACCCCATGTTGTAATGATCCATCATGTCCACAATGCGCATGATGGCTTCAGGATTGTGCGTGGCGTCTCCGTCCATCTCCACGTAGAAGATGTGTCCGCCCCGCGTCAAGTCGTGGTATGGAGCTTCCACTTCGGCCTTGTGGCGTGCGTTGCATTTATAATATACGGGTACATGGTTGGAATTGGTGTAATAGTCCCGGTCGGTAATGCCCGGCAGGATTCCGAATTCTTTCCGGTCGATGCGGGTGAATTTTCCCGACAGCCCTTCCGCCGGCGTAGCCAGTACGCTATAGTTATGCTGGTATTTTTCTGAGAAATCATTGGCACGGTCGCGCATGTAAGTGACGATTTTCAATCCCAACTCTTGTGCTTCCTCCGATTCGCCGTGATGCTTACCCGTAAGAGCCACCAGGCATTCGGCCAAACCAATGAAGCCAATTCCTAATGTTCCTTGATTGATGACCGGGACCACGGTGTCATTCGGATGTAATTTTTCGCATCCAATCCACAAGGCAGACATCAGCAGGGGGAATTGTTTGGCATAGGCGGTTTTCTGAAACTCCATGCGTTCATGCAATTGGCGCGCCGTAACCTCCAGTATGTAGTCAAGTTTGGCAAAGAAGGCGGTCATGCGTTCTTTCCGGTTGGCGATGTCTTTGCATTCAATGGCCAGGCGCACGATATTGATGGTGGAAAAGGACAGATTCCCCCTTCCGATGGAAGTCTTGGGGCCGAAACGGTTCTCGAACACACGGGTGCGGCATCCCATGGTGGCCACTTCATGTAGATAACGTTTGGGGTCATCGGCTTTCCAATCCTCGCTTTGGTTGAACGGTGCGTCCAGATTCAAAAAGTTAGGGAAAAAACGGCGTGCTGTCACCTTGCAGGCCAGGCGGTAAAGGTCGTAGTTACGGTCTTCCGGCAAATAGCTGACGCCGCGTTTCTTCTTCCATATTTGTATGGGGAAGATGGCGGTCTCTCCGTTTCCCACTCCTTGGTAAGTGCTGTTCAGCAGTTCACGGATAATGCACCGGTCCTCGGCGGAAGTGTCCGTGCCATAGTTAATCGAGCTGAATACCACTTGGTTTCCTCCGCGGGAATGGATGGTGTTCATGTTGTGGATGAAAGCCTCCATGGTCTGATGCACACGGGCTACGGTTTGATTGACGGCATGTTGCGCCCATCGCTCGTCCCCGCAAAGACCGTCTAAAGGTTTTGCCAAGTAGTCGTCAATGTTTCGTAAATAGAGATGTGAATAATCCGCTCCGTTTAACCGCTCCAAAGTCTTTATTTCTTCAATGTAGCTATAACGTACATAGGGAGCCAGATAGAAGTCGAAAGCCGGGATGGCTTGTCCGCCGTGCATTTCGTTTTGCGCAGTCTCCAAAGAGATACAGCCTAGGATGCTGGCGGTTTCAATGCGCTTGGCGGGGCGGGATTCGCCATGCCCGGCCGAGAAGCCGTTACGCAGGATATTGTCCAACGGATGTTGTACGCAAGTGAGACTCTTGGTAGGGTAATAATCCTTGTCGTGAATGTGCAGATAGTTTCCTTTTACGGCGTTCAACACCTCTTCGCTTAACAAATAATCATCTACGAAGGGTTTGGTAGTCTCGCTGGCAAATTTCATCATCATGCCCGCAGGAGTGTCCGCGTTCATATTCGCGTTTTCGCGTGTGACATCGTTCGATTTGATATTGATAATTTCCAGGAAGATGTCGCGTGTCTTCGCTTTCCGGGCGATGCTGCGCTGGTTGCGGTAAGCTATGTATTTCTGCGCCACATCCTTGCGGCTGCTCTTCATCAGTTCCACTTCCACCATGTCCTGAATTTCTTCTACGGTCATTTGCGATGCCCCCCGGAAGGAGATGTGGTCGCTGATTTGCCGGATGAGTTGTTGGTCTTCTCCTTTGTCAGTGTGCAACATGGCTTTACGGATAGCGCTTGCTATTTTTTCTTCGTTGAAGCCGACGATGCGTCCATCCCGTTTGACGATTGTTTGTATCATATGCCAAAATTATATATTATAGATGAATGAATATGTTTTGTAGCTGCTTGCAATTTTACACAATCAGCCTTCGGGAAACAAAAAAAGTAATGGAAGAATAGAAGAACAGACGGCCACACAAGACCCTCTAAACTCTACGCTCTCATAGCTTTATTACCCGAAAGCTTGAAAACTGTTATTGTTTTGGCAGGTCTTCTGACTTGTTCCATTTCAGAGAGCCTTCCCATCCCCGTTCAAGAAGGACAGTGGCAATTAGAAAAAAGTGTTTCTGAAACGTTTTGAAGGAACTTACAGCAGCGGGTCTGTTCAGGACTTTCACCTGATTCCCTTTTCATCATTGGCTCCGGAGGAGCGTCATGAACCAAAACGCGGCAAAGGTAAGAAAATGAATTGGAAAAACAATAGGAGATGGGGTGAAATAGTTAAAACATCTCCCCCCTTATTCTTCACCCTTATTCGTAACATAAAAACCTTATGACTCATTAAACTCGCAATCATATTTTCGTGATTTGCTTAGTATCTCACTTTTTTATATTATCTTTGCCATCCAAATAAACATTATTCATTAATCTTAAAATTTTTATCTAAACATTATGTTTGAAGGGCAACCTAAAGGGCTTTTTGCCTTGGCGCTGGCTAATACGGGCGAGCGTTTCGGCTACTACACGATGTTGGCCATCTTCGTATTGTTCTTACGAGCCAACTTCGATTTGTCCGCGTCTACGGCGGGCAATATTTACGCTGCATTCTTGGCGTTAGTTTATTTTCTTCCGTTCATCGGCGGTATCCTGGCGGACAAGTTCGGCTACGGCAAGATGGTGACTATCGGCATCATCGGCATGTTCGTGGGCTACGTGCTGCTGGCGCTTCCGTTGGGCAACGGGGCGGCTGCATGGGTGTCCATGGTGGCCGGCTTGCTGGTTATCAGCACAGGTACAGGTCTGTTTAAAGGCAACCTGCAAGTGATGGTGGGCAACCTTTATGACGATCCCGCCTACGCCTCGAAGCGCGACTCGGCGTTCAGCATCTTCTACATGGCCATCAACATCGGCGCCTTGTTTGCTCCTACGGCCGCGGTAGAGATTATGGAATATGCGCAGAAAACGTGGGGCGTCAGCGTGAACGATTCCTATCACTTCGCTTTCGGCGTGGCATGTATCTCGCTCATCGTTTCCATGATGATTTACTATGGCTTCCGCGGGACGTTCCGCCATGTGGAAGGCTCCACGAAGCAAGTGGAGGCAAAAGCTTCGAATGCTCACACGGAAGAACTTTCTCCCAAGGAGACGACGGATCGCATCGTGGCTCTCTGCCTGGTATTTGCCGTGGTTATTTTCTTCTGGATGGCTTTCCACCAGAACGGTTTGACGCTGACTTACTTTGCCGACGAGTTTACGGCCAAGAGTTCTTCGGGTCTGGAGAGCATGATGTTCAGTGTGATGAACTTGTTTGCGGTTATCCTTATTATATATGGTTTGTTCCAGTTGTTTCAGTCTAAGACAGGAAAAGCCAAACTGATTTCCGGCATTGTGGTTTTGTTGGCGGTGCTATTCCTTATCTACCGTTATTCTGTGTTGGAGGGCAGCGTCCCCGTTAGTGCTCCTATTTTCCAGCATTTCAATCCGTTCTTTGTGGTGGCTCTGACGCCGTTCTCTATGCTGCTTTTTAGTTCGTTGGCCCGCAAGGGGAAAGAACCTTCCGCTCCGCGTAAGATTGGCCTTGGCATGTTGGTGGCCGCTTTGGGTTATGTAGTGATGATTGTGGCTTCCATCGGCTTGTTGTCGCCCAACGCGCAAGAGGCGGCCGGTGACGCGGCTACGTTCGTATCGCCCAACTGGCTGGTGTCTACTTACCTGGTGCTGACCTTTGCCGAACTGCTGCTTTCGCCCATGGGCATCTCTTTCGTGTCGAAGGTGGCTCCTCCCAAGTACAAGGGCATGATGATGGGTGGCTGGTTTGTGGCTACCGCCATTGGTAACTACCTGACTTCTGTCGCTTCCTGGTTGTGGGGTGACATGCCGTTGTGGGTCGTTTGGGGTACGCTGATGGTGCTCTGCCTGCTGGCCGCATTGTTCATCTTCTCCGTGATGAAGCGTCTGGAGAAAGTGGCGTAAGAAGGCCTCATAAACGATGTGAATCTATAAAAAAGGTGCGTTCCTTGTTTGTTTTGAGGAACGCACTTTTTTATGTCATAATACAGGGCTTTCGTCAATTACACATCTTTATATTTTATCAACATGATAACAGGATTTGATTCTTCATTCAGCAGAGATGCTACATCCTTTAATGTACCTTTTAGCTCATCCTTTTCGTACGCTTCAATCAATTTATACGCTTCCAATTTTTCAAATGTCGCAATGTTACCCACTCCCCAATTGGAAATCATGTTTACTTTTTGCTTATTTGTATAATCCGCATTCAATATGACTGCGCTATATACTTTATGCGCTTGTCTGTCGTAAACCCATTCAGAGGTAGGAAAGCCTCTTCCAGTTGTAAAATCGAATTCTTTTTTAATTGTTTGAATAAAGCAATATTGATTTGTGACAGGCCCCATTGTAAGAAAGACCTTAGGATTTTCCGTTTCCTTTTTCACTATAAAAGGAATCAACCGATTCTCATTAGGTGCATAACTATATACGGTATCTGAGGAAGTTTCAATAAGCATAAATTTATCTTTATATGGCATAATCGAGCGTATGGAAGTAGCTACCACAGCATTCCCTTCTTGAATAAAAGGTGCAGTTACCTCATTGAAAGGGATAGAAATTCCCTGAACGATTCGTCCATCTTGTTTGGATATAACTGCATGATAAAAATCTTTTTTCTTCTCATTCCCTTCCTCATAATACACAGACATGTCATAACGAATCAGATTGTCTGTGTCAAAGTTGTACACTTCTAAATACTCTGCACCCTTCGTATGATTAAATGAGCGTTTAAAGTTACCGGATAAATCATACACAAGAATCTTTTTCAATGTGGCATCGTTCACGAATATCTCTTCATGCTCTTCATCTAAAACGATACTGTTAATATAAGTATATTCTTCCGCTCCTTGTCCTCTTCTGTTTATAATTCTCAGTCCATGCCCCGTTTTTCGGTCAAAGACATAGATATTCCCGTCATTGATATAATTTTTCACAAGAATAACGCTGTCTCCGATTGCCGCCACATCGCCTTGTGTTACAAATTCATCCGTTGTCTGCAACGGAATATACTCTACATCCATAAAATCTTGAAGGACTAATTCTTTCTCAGAATAGTTTGCCGTTACATCAATTGTTATCAGCTCATTGGACAAATCTGATGATTGAACACATCCTGCCAATGCCATTCCGAGCACGAAGGACAAAGTTAATTTTTGAATTGTGATTTCTCTTTTCATCATGTAATATTTAAAGTTTAACCCATATACCAATTTTATTTAGTGTATCGCCTATTGTATGGAATCCTGCTCCATATCCAAAGCAAGACGGAATCCTCCATATTCATCTTGATAACTCGCCATGTCATAATCTACGTAAGAGACACGGCAACCTTTGGCTGTTCCTCCCCAACTTCCTCCACGTAACACCCGACGGAAATAAAGATAAGTACCTGTGAAAGGCCAACCGGAATGAATCTTCTTCCCATTTTGACTATATTCTTTGTTATACAAATCTTCACACCACTCCCACACGTTGCCACTCATGTCATAAACGCCCAATTCATTCGGCTTTTTCATCCCTACCGGATGCGTAGTACCCATGTTGCCATACTTGCTTTCCTGATAATTGCCTACGTACCAAGCTACTTCATCTATATTGTGGCTTCCGCTGTATTTGTATCCCTTACTGCGCTTGCCACCCCGTGCCGCGTATTCCCATTCAACTTCCGTAGGCAAGCGGAAAGGGCGTTTGGTCAATATGCTCAGTTTAGCAATAAAAGCCTGTGCATCGTTCCAACTTACCTTTTCCACAGGACAATCATCGCATCCTTGATTGTAGGAACTGTTATGTTCCGATCCTATTACCGCATTCCAAAGTCTTTGCGTCACCTCATACTTGCCGATATAGAAAGACTTGACCGTTTCCTCATGTGGCGGCATTTCGTTGGTTTCACAATCATTGCCCTGTTCATCGGTTCCTCCCATCCTGAATGTGCCGCCTTCCACCTGTACCATCTCGAAATTTACTCCATTCACGGTAAAAGTCTGACAAGGTATCGGCTCCGAATTGGATTCAGCTTGTGTACAGCCTATCACAAGCATTCCTGTCAAAATAATCATTGCATTTCCTGCGAAGTTCCGTATGTCCATCATGATAAGATCTTAACTACTTAAACTTACAAACCACAATTACATCATTATCCTCTTCATCTAAAGTTACTGCAATATCTTTCAGTTTCCCAAACAATTTCCCTTCTTGATAAGCTTCCACCAATTCATAAGATCGATATCTGAACATGCCATAGCCCGGGTTTGTGCTGCAATTCACGTGATGTGAAGTAAGTGCCATTTTGTTGTCGGGGAAATCCTTGTTCACTATCTCATATTCGGAAATGCTTCCATCTTTTTTGTTATAGACCCAATTCGTTTCCGGAAACATGTTCTGCTCGTTACGCTCGTTTATGGCTACTCGGGTCATAAAGATATATTTGCTCGTTTCAATTCCACATTGCAAGAAAACCGGTTGGCTCATAGAAGCTACAGAAGGTTTTCTTACGATATAAGGTTTTAATTCTTGTTCGAAAGAGAATTTATAAATCGTATCCGAGGAAAGTTCGTTAAGAAAGAAGCCGTCTGCGTTACGGGACAGAGGTAAATGCATGGACGTATAAGTGAAAGACCCTCCTGAAATGTCTTTTGTGACGGCCAAATCAATCCTCTTGTCCAAGGCGAACGGGACTTCTATTTTCTTCAAAATGGCACCATCTTTTTTAGAAACAAGCGAGAAATAAGGTTTCAAATCCGGATCCACCCGATTAGTTTCCGTGTTATATACTAAAAATGTCTCATCATCAAAATCATAGACAAAGCGGGCGTCTCCTCCAGGGTATTCCCTCAGAAACTTTCCGTTAAAGTCATAAACAAAAAATTTCCTCAAAAAACAATCATGGACATAAATTTCCTGTTTTTTCTCGTCAGCTAATAGGTTCGTAATGTAGTTGTATTCATGAGGGCCATTTCCCCAATAAGAGAATTCCTTCATCGCCTTTCCCTGACGGCTGAATATCAAAATCTCATTGTTTCCTCCCCTGGTAAGCATGTATTTATCCTTGCAAACCAGCATGCGTGCGGCGGTCAAGAAGTTTGAGTCACTACTCAATGGAATATATTCCACATCTGCAATTTCATCCAATGTCAACTCAATCTTAGGATGATTTTCTGTTACATCAATTTCTAAGATTCCTTTATTCACTGGGGAAGAACTGCAACCGCAGAGACAGATGATTAATAGAAGATAAAAATACGTTTTCATGGTGAATTGTGTTAAGTGATTTTCCTTTATTTTATAGCCTTGTAGCCATTTCTCGTTTGTAAATATAATAAATGTTTTTTTGTGAAAACCGTGAGAAAATATTCTGAGGAACGCACCTTTTTATGTCATTCATTCCGTTTGCGTTTTCATCCACTCCATAGCCTTGCTGTGAGTCTCCATGAAACGCCAGTGGCCTGAAGTAGGGGTGATTACCACCTGCTTGGGTGCTGTGACACCATTGATGACGGCGCTGATGGAAGTTGGCGAACAGGTCTCATCGTTATAGCCGTAGGAATAGAATCCGGGGACTTTCAGTTGGCGGGCAAAGTTTACCACATCGTAGTATGACAAGGTGTGAATGGCTGTCTGCCGGTCTGTCTGTAGTTTGGCATTGTCTTTCCCGTCGCGGAAGAATTTGGGCCAACCTCCGGCGCGTCCGTTCAGGAAACCGGTCATATCGCTTAGTGCGGGATAGAACGAAGCGAGGAACGTGACTCGGGGATTCAGGGCGGCCGTGACGATGCTCAGAGCACCTCCTTGGCTTCCACCGGACACGCCTACATTCTTTCCGTCGAACTCAGGCAAAGAACACAGATAGTCTATCGCCCGGACACAACCGATATACACATCTTTGTAATAGTAGCTTTGGGGCGAGTTCAGTCCTTTGTACATGTAGTCTTCTACGGATTTCCGCTGTTCTTCGTAGATTTCATCCGGAAGTTCGGGGGATAGTCCGTGGATTTCTATTTTCAAGGAAATGAAGCCGGCTTGGGCATAATCGTATTCAGATACAATTTTTTTTGAACCGGCTCCGGGCGGATAAAGTACAACGGGATAGGTGCCTTCGGCCTTGGGCTTTACCAAATAGCCGTAGATACATCGTCCGTTCGGACCACAGTCGAGTTTTACCAAAGAGACTTCCGCTTCATTCGTGTCATATTGGGGCAGACGGGTCACGACCGGGTTTAGGGGGACGGACTGCTCGGCTTCTTGCAGGGTACGGGTCCAAAATGCGTTGAAGTCATCAGGATAAGGGATGGTAGGGCGTATTTGCTCTGAAGCGTAAGCCACTTTTATCAAATCCTTGTACTCCTTGCCCGCCACCTTGAAGCGGAAACTGCAGCTGCGGAAGCCCGGAACATGGGAGGCGCCCATGGGCAGGATGGCTTTCCCGTCGCACAGGAGGATAGAGTCGGGTCGGTCGGCGGGCATCATTTCGTTTCCTACGGCATAATATACAGGTATGTCGTTCAGGGGTAGGCCTCCGGCATAAGCGTGTAGGGTAACAAAGGCTGTGTCACCTAGGGCGTAATTGCGGTCCGGATGATTGGTGATGGATAGAAATTCGACATACTCTCGTTTGGGCTTTGACATTTGTGCCCAAATATTGGTTTGTAACAGGCAGAAGCAGAGAAGTCCTATGCAGATTCTTTTCATGGTTTATTGGGATTTGTGTTAATGAATAAAATTCAGTTCGCTTTTCTTCAGAAGAAGGCGCACCGGCTATTATCAAATATCCATCGCCATAATATAGTCATTCATAAAATATCCGTTACCGATGGGGAAGTCGCCTTCGCGCGCTTTGCCCATGCCCATGTGCTCGTAGAAACCTAAGGCGGGGTTGCTGCGGTTGACGTTCAGCTCCATGCGGCAAGGAGTGGGGTGCACTTCCTTGATATACTTGATGGCTTCACGGAAGAGGAAACTGCCGCAATGCGCTTTTTGGAAATAGGGTAGAACATATATTTTTTCCAGGTGAAATAAGTTTTCACCATCAGGGCGGACAGATACATAACCGGCCGCCTCGCACTCTTCGTAAGCCAGAAGGTAGACGTGGTCTTCTTCTTCCATCTGCTTGCGGATATTGTCTACGGAGTACATCCACTCCATCATGTAGTCAATCTGTTCTTTGCTCAAAATGTCTTTATAAGTTGCGGGAAATACTTGCCAGGCCAAGTCGTGAATGAGTCGGCAATCGGCAACATCAGCTTTTCTGATTGTAAACATAGTAATATATAGTAATGTATAAGGGTTTGTTTGAGGCCGAAAGTTACGACTTTTTGCGGGATTTCCTATCATTCTCTTTACTTTTTCCCAAAGAAAAATAATATCTTTGCGAAGCCTATGCCATAATACAGATGGAAAGAGGGAATAGATATGAGAAAGAATTTGGATGTGGAAGAACTAAAAGACGGAACGCCATGGATATGATACGTAGCGCGATGGATATGGAGCGGCAGGCGTTGGAAATCGGCTTTCTGCCGTTTTTCCGTTGCGGGGTGCCGGGATTCTCTATCGAGGAACGCACGGCGTATGAGTATTGGTTTTCCGATGAGGAAGAAGGTCCGTGGGAGTGGAAAGGACCTGTCATCCGCGAGGGACATTGCGCTTACGGCAAGTTGTTCAACAAGAAGGCTGGTTTTGTCAGTCTGGAATGGTTGCCCGACTTGATGAACTACCGCCGTTCGCGTCGCTATGCGAAAGATGAAGATATCGCCGCGCTGGATGATGTGGTGCTGCAGACTCTCGTGTCGGAAGGTAGTCTGACGGTAAAAGATTTGCGCCGTTTGTTGGGATTTGTACGTGGACGGGGACACCGTTCGGCCCAAGAACCGATAGACAGGATGGGAGAGATAGGAAAAGTCTCTTTAGAGCCGATTCTGACCCGTCTGATGATGGAGTTGCATGTCGTCATAGCCGACTTTGAGTACAATATCGACCGTCATGGGCGTCCATACGGTTGGGGAGTAGCACGCTACACGACGCCGGAGGCTCTTTATGGACGTCTGGACGCCGGCTGTACACCGGCGGAGTCCCATCAGAAGATTGTTGCGCATTTCCACCGGTTGTTTCCCAGCGTGCCAGACCGGAAACTGTTGCCGTTAATCGGATAGGCCTGTTTCTCGGCTGCGGGAACGACGGCTTCGGTGGCCGAAAACTTCCTCTTCTATAAAAAATATCCGGCTGAATGCTGATTTCTTCAGAGATTTTCTCTATGTTTGCCTTGGTATTCAAAATTAAAAAGAAAAAAATATGAAAACATGGAATTTGACGAGCTTGCTGATGGCATGTGTATTGGCTTTCGCATTAACCTCTTGTGGCGATGACATTACTTATTATACCATACAGAACAGTGACGAAATGTTGTGTTCCCGTACATGGGTAGAGGAATATGACACGACTAATGAAGATGGGGTGATGGTAAGTTGTGTGCACCAGTTGAAGTTCTCCACGCTCCAAAATGATAATAGCGGGCAGGAGATTCACCAATATTACTACACCGGGGAGATTCGTCCGTATTATGAAACCAGCCATAATTTCAGTTGGGAGTGGTTGGATAGTACGAAAGAGGGCTTGCGCATAGACTTCGGTGGAGGAAACGTTGTCTATTTTGAGAACGTTTGGGTGCGTGAACATTATTTGTCAGGCAAATTGGACGGTACGCAAGTGACGTTTACAGACGCCAATTATCGATGAAAAGACAAGGCCCATCTGATATTCAAAAGAGGATTATCCTATATGGCGGAGAGGATAATCCTCTTTTGAAAATAGGATAATCCTCTCTGGCACGGGAAAGGCCTCTAATTTTCAAGCAGGTCTGAGCATCCGCCAGTTTTTATCCTTGCTTTCTAATCAGCAGTTTTTTGAATTCAGCCGGATAAGGGGTCTCGAACTCCATCTGCTCTCCGGTCACAGGGTGGTAGAAGCAAAGTTTGAAAGCATGCAGGCCCAGTCGGCCGATGGGGTTCAGGTCTTCAAAGCCGTATCGGCCGTCACCGATGACGGGATGTCCCAAGTCTTGCATGTGTACGCGTATCTGATTCTTGCGTCCCGTTTCCAGATGAAGCTCCACCAACGAGTATCCGTTAGCTCGCTTGATGGTCTGGTAGTGCGTAATGGATTCTTTTCCTCCATCATCCACAGGGCTGGAGTGTACGTATAACACACGGTCGGTCAACCAGGAGTGAACCCTTCCTGCGTTCTGTTCCATCTCTCCAGCCACTACGGCCACATAGCGTCGGTCGTAAACTATCTCGTGCCAGTTGTCCCGTAAGGTATGCTGGGTCTTTTCGTCTTTAGCGAACATCATCAGACCCGATGTGTCACGGTCCAGGCGATGAACTACATAAACACGATTGGAGCGTCCGGTCGACCGCTTCAGGTATTCGTTCAGGATGGTGCAAGCGGTTCGTTCCTTTTGCCTTTCGGTGCTTACCGAGAGCAAGCCTTGCATTTTCTCAACTACAATCAGGTACGCGTCCTCGTAAACTATCTTCAACAGTTTGTTGTGAAACTCTTTTTTCCCTCTCTCCCGGCTGATTTGTACCTTCATGCCTGGTTGGAGCGAGAAGTTGTATTGGGTTGTGATGACGTGGTTGACAAATACTACCCGTTTGCTTAATAAGGTTTTCAGTTTGGTGCGGCTGGCTTGCGGCATTTTGGCGGCCAGGAACTGCATGAGTTCCATAGGTTCTCTCACGACATAGTCCGTATATTGTGCCTGGGCTCTTACGCTTTTCTTTTCTTTCATGACGATTGGAGGTTTTAATCTTTCAGTTCGAGCAATACCACATTTTCCACATGGTGGGTGTGAGGGAACATGTCCACCGGCTGTACGGCTTTGACGCGATATTTCACATCGAGCATCTGCAAGTCGCGTGCTTGGGTCGCCGGATTGCAACTGACGTACACGATGCGTCGTGGCTGGGCAAACAAAATGACGTTCACTACATCGGGATGCATGCCCGCACGGGGTGGGTCGGTAATGATGACATCCGGACGCCCGTGTTCGTTGATGAAATCTTGTGTCAAAATATCCTTCATGTCGCCGGCAAAGAAAAGCGTATTCCCGATTCCGTTGATTTCCGCATTCACCTTGGCATCCTCAATGGCTTCGGGCACGTATTC
Organism: uncultured Bacteroides sp.; assembly: GCA_949300425.1. Classification (GTDB taxonomy): domain Bacteria; phylum Bacteroidota; class Bacteroidia; order Bacteroidales; family Bacteroidaceae; genus Bacteroides. The sequence continues at coordinate 13,384 of CASGED010000060.1, read as the reverse complement.
GATGCCGATGACTTGGCGTGCCTGGCGCGATACAAAGTTGGCGATGGTTCCTGTACCGGTATAGAGGTCATACACCAGTTCATTTCCCGTCAGCCCGGCAAAGTCGCGCGCCACTTTATATAGTTTGTAAGCCTGTTCCGAGTTAGTCTGGTAGAACGATTTCGGCCCAATCTTGAAGCGCAAGCCTTCCATCTCTTCAAAAATATGGTCTTCTCCCTTGAATACCTGCACATCAAGATCCGTAATGGTATCGTTCACTTTATTATTTACGACATAGAGCAAAGAAGTGATTTCAGGGAACTTGTCGACTACGTATTGCAGTAATTCCTTGAAGAGTTCCATTTCCTCTTCGTGCTCCACACGGCACACGAGGATAACCATCAGTTCTCCGGTCGAAGAAGTACGGATGACGAGATTGCGTAACATGCCCTCGTGTGTGCGTATATTATTAAAGGTATAGTCGTGTGCGTAAGCATAATCGCGGATGGCGTTGCGGATGCGGTTCGAGATGTCGTCCTGTAACCAGCACTTCTCGATGGCCAGCACCTTGTCGAAGGCATTGGGAATGTGGAAGCCTACGGCGTTCATCTGGTCATACACTACGTCCTGTCTTACTTCCTCCGGCGTGAGCCAACGCTTGTTGGAGAAAGTATATTCCAATTTGTTGCGGTAAAATTCCGTTTTGTCCGACCCCAGTATCGGAGAGATTTCAGGCAGTTCTATTTTTCCTATACGGGTCAGGTTGTCGTTTACTTGCTTCTGCTTATACTTCAGTTGTTCCGCATAGGGAAGCACCTGCCATTTGCATCCGCCGCACACTCCGTAGTGCTGGCAGAAGGGTACGGCGCGCACGGGCGAATATTGGTGAAAGTTCACCGCTTCGGCCTCGGCATAATGATGTTTTTTCCGCTTTACTTGCAGGTCTACCACATCGCCGGGGACCACGTAAGGTACAAATACAACCAAGTCGTTCACCTTGGCGATGGCCTTGCCTTCGGCAGCTACGTCCGTGATGGTAACATTCTCCAGCAGAGGGAGTTCTTTTTTCTTTCTTGCCACTTTTATATTGATTTGAATAAATTCCGGGTGCAAAAATACACAATTTCCGGCAAATAATAGCGAATGCGCAGGGAGATAAATCCCGATAGCCTTTTCGGTTCAGTACTTCCTAAGGATTACTGGAGTATTTCCTTGGGAAGTACTGCAGTACTGAGCCGGAAGTACTGGGCTAATCATACCGGTTGGTGTTTTCACATTAAAAAACTGATTTTGTATATAGAGGCTGAAGGTATTGGGGGGCTTTTGTGCCTCCACCTTTATATATAATCGTATTTTCTTGAAATTTTTGCGGGAAAAAGTTTCAAGATATGTAAAATATGTTTAGCTTTGCGCACAAGAAATGAAAAACTCATAAAAAACCTTTTCAATATTATGGATCAAAAAAGAGTTTACACCTTTGGAAATGGCCACGCGGAAGGCAAGGCCGACATGAGAAACCTGTTGGGTGGCAAGGGCGCTAACCTTGCCGAAATGAATCTTATCGGAGTTCCGGTTCCTCCCGGATTTACCATCACTACGGAAGTTTGCACGGAATATAACGAGAAAGGCCGTGAAAGCGTTGTCGCTTTGTTGAAGGACGATGTGGAGAAGTCTATCGCCCACATTGAGGGCCTGATGAACTCCAAGTTCGGCGACGTGGAGAACCCGTTGTTGGTATCGGTACGTTCGGGTGCACGTGCGTCCATGCCGGGTATGATGGACACCATTTTGAATTTGGGTCTGAACGATGAAGTAGTAGCCGGACTGGCACGCAAGACGAACAACGAACGCTTTGCATGGGACTCCTACCGCCGCTTTGTACAGATGTACGGTGATGTGGTATTGGGCATGAAACCGACGAACAAGGACGACATTGACCCATTCGAGGCCATTATTGAAGATGTAAAGCATGCAAAGGGCGTGAAGTTGGATAACGAGTTGGACGTGAACGACCTGAAGGAACTGGTAAAACGCTTCAAGGTTGCCGTGAAGGAACGTACCGGACAAGACTTCCCGACCAATGCTTACGAGCAGTTGTGGGGCGCTATCTGCGCCGTATTCAATTCTTGGATGAACGAGCGCGCCATCCTCTATCGTAAAATGGAAGGCATACCCGATGAATGGGGAACAGCCGTCAACGTGCAGGCCATGGTGTTCGGCAACATGGGCGACACATCGGCTACGGGCGTATGCTTCAGCCGTGACGCCGCTACGGGCGAAGACCTCTTCAACGGTGAGTATTTGATTAACGCACAGGGTGAAGACGTGGTGGCAGGTATCCGTACACCGCAACAAATCACGAAGATTGGTTCTCAACGTTGGGCACAATTGCAAGGCATCAGCGAGGAAGAACGTGCCAGCAAATATCCTTCCATGGAAGAGGCTATGCCGGAAATCTACAAGCAACTGGATGAATTGCAGACAAAGCTGGAGAACCATTATCACGACATGCAGGATATGGAGTTCACCGTACAGGAAGGTAAACTTTGGTTCTTGCAGACCCGTAACGGTAAACGTACCGGTGCCGCCATGGTGCGCATCGCCATGGAAATGTTGGAGCAGGGGTTGATAGACGAAAAGACCGCCATCAAGCGTTGCGAGCCGAATAAGCTGGACGAATTGCTCCACCCCGTATTCGACAAAGAGGAACTTCGCAAGGCCAAAGTTTTGACTCGTGGTCTTCCGGCTTCTCCGGGTGCCGCTTGCGGTCAGATTGTATTCTTTGCCGACGATGCCGCCAAATGGCGTGCCGACGGACATCGCGTAGTCATGGTACGTATTGAGACTTCGCCCGAAGACTTGGCCGGCATGACCGTTGCCGAAGGTATCTTGACCGCACGTGGAGGTATGACTTCACATGCAGCCGTGGTGGCCCGTGGTATGGGTAAGTGCTGCGTATCAGGTGCCGGCGCTATTAACGTAGACTACAAGGCACGTACGGTAGAAATCGATGGTGTCGTATTGAAGGAAGGTGACTACATCTCGCTGAACGGAAGTACGGGCGAAGTATATCAGGGTGAAGTTCCGACAAAGGCCGCTGAAGTGTCTGGAAACTTTGCCAAGTTGATGGACTTGTGTAGCAAATACACCCGCTTGCAGGTTCGTACCAATGCCGATACGCCTCACGATGCCGAAGTGGCCCGTAAGTTTGGCGCCGTAGGTATCGGACTTTGCCGTACGGAACACATGTTCTTCGAGAACCAGAAGATTATCGCCATGCGCGAGATGATTTTGGCGCCGGATGCAGAAGGCCGTCGGAAAGCTCTTGCCAAGTTGTTGCCTTATCAAAAGAATGACTTCAAGGGCATCTTCTTGGCTATGGACGGTTATCCCGTAAACATCCGTCTGCTCGACCCGCCTTTGCATGAGTTCGTGCCCCACGATCAGAAAGGTCAGGAAGAAATGGCCGAGGCGATGGGTGTAACAGTAGATTACATTCGCCAGCGTGTAGACAGCCTTTGCGAGCACAACCCGATGTTGGGTCATCGTGGTTGCCGTTTGGGCAATACGTATCCGGAAATCACGGAAATGCAGACTGAAGCCATTCTGGGTGCCGCCTGTGAACTGAAGAAGGAAGGTCATGACCCGCATCCCGAAATCATGGTGCCGCTTATCGGTATCCTGTATGAGTTCGAGGCTCAGGAGAAGATTATCCGCGCCACGGCCAAGAAAGTATTCGAGGCAGAGGGCATCGAAGTGCCGTTCAAGGTAGGTACGATGATAGAAATTCCGCGTGCCGCCCTGACCGCCAACCGCATTGCCACACACGCCGAATACTTCTCTTTCGGTACGAACGACTTGACGCAGATGACCTTCGGTTATTCGCGCGATGATATCGCTTCTTTCCTGCCGGTATATCTGGAGAAGAAGATTCTGAAGGTAGACCCCTTCCAGGTGCTCGACCAAAAGGGTGTAGGACAACTTATCCAAATGGCCGTAGAAAAAGGCCGTTCCGTACGTCCCGAGCTGAAGTGCGGTATTTGCGGTGAGCATGGCGGCGAACCTTCATCCGTGAAGTTCTGCCACAAGGTAGGTTTGAACTACGTCAGCTGTTCTCCGTTCCGTGTACCTATCGCACGTTTGGCTGCGGCGCAGGCGGCGGTAGAGGACACTCTCTAAGATTGGAAGCCCTCAGGCTAAACATTTCTAAATCATAATATCAGGCTGTAATTCACTGCATTAGCGGTAGATTACAGCCTGAGTTGCGTTTAGGCGGTTCGTTCACTTGACCGCAATAAGTGAGCCAAATGACCGTATTTGCTTACTCTCTGCTTACACCAAAAGACCCTGTTGCTTACACCTTGCTTACACCAAGAATTAACCAACTAAAAGTATTGATTATGACGACATTAAGAGCAATGGTTAGAAAACCAAGAACAGATGGACTTTACTCCGTATATATACGGGTGGTTCACAATCGAAAACCGGGTTATATCAAAACGGATAAAATCATTGATGCGGAGCATATCGCAAGTAATGGTGATTTGACCGACCCTGTAGTCAATGAATACTGTGCTATGCTCATCCGACAATACACAGACCGATTGAATCGGACGGATGTTACGTTATGGGATGTCAAGGAAGTAATCGAATATCTGATGAAAGCAGACGAGGAGGTTTGTTTCAGTGAATATGCCCAGACATACATTAGTAAGATAGAACGGGAAGGGCGTTTGCGAACTGCGAAGAATTATAAACTTGCAGTGGCACACCTTGAACGTTATTTTGGTTCCAATAAGATTATGTTTGGCCAGTTGACATCAGCTATATTGAAAAAATGGATTGAAAGTCTCTCTCAAACGAACAGAGCAAAGGAAATGTACCCTACATGTGTCCGACAAGTCTTCAAACAAGCTATCACTGAACTTAATGATGAAGAGAAAAACATAATACGTATAAAGTTCAACCCTTGGCTAAAAATAAAGATTCCTAAATCAGACGGCACAGTACAAAGGGCTATCAGCGCAGAAGCCTGCCGCGAGTTCTTCAACCGTCCACTTCCGAAAACAAAGATGCTTTCTCCCCTTCCGGAGCTTGGCCGGGATGTGGCACTTCTTTCTCTGTGTATCGGCGGCATCAACACCGTTGACCTTTACGAACTCAAAAAGAAGGACTATAACAATGGCATTATCGGTTATAAAAGGGCAAAGACGCGACACAGCCGTAAGGACGAGGCTTATATGGAAATGCGTATCGAACCATTTATCCAGTCCACTTTCGAGAAATACTTATCCGGCGAGGACGATGAATACCTGTTCGTATTCCACAGCCGTTACAGCAATTCCGACAGCTTCAACGCCAACGTGAATATCGGCATACGCAAGATATGCGCCGACATGGGCATGAAAAAGGAGGACTACTATTGCTATTACACGTTCAGGCACACGTGGGCGACCATCGCCCAGAACGACTGTGACGCCAACCTTTATGAAGTGGCGTTCGGCATGAACCACAGCCACGGCCTGAATGTTACCCGTGGATATGTCAAGATAGACTTCACTCCGGCATGGAGACTGAACGCCAAGGTAATCGACTTCATCTTTTTCAGTGACGAGAAGAGCAAGCAAGGCAAAGCTCGTGACATTGAAGCCCCGGCAGACAAGCTGTTCCGCATATCCAAGAAGATGATGATTCGCGGACGGGCCTATTTCAAAGGAAAAGTGCTTTCCGAATTTACAGACATCGGTTTCAGCAATGTTGACCAGGTGATTGCCAGGCTGGCAAAAGAACTTCCGAATGACATACCGACCGGATGCACCGTACAGTTCCGCATCACCAACTGCGACACCCAAAAAGAAGTTGTCTATGAGAGAAGCAAAGGCAAAGGATTTTAGCCCGTTTGTCAGTAAGTCCAAAACCTGACATGAGGGAAAAACACCTTTCCACCCGAACACAGCACGAAGCCGTACCTGCCCGTCCGAGACAGGTGCGGCTTTGCTGCTTCGCTTTCATCTTGAATCCGGCGGACGATTGACACAACACCTCCCAAGGAAGATACCGACCAACAACAATAGCCCCTTCCATACAAGGACACAGACCTTCTTCACTATCCATCCGGCAAACCGCAGCACGTTTCTTGCCAGCCATAATACCAACCGTAACAGCAGCGAAAGCACGATGATGACAGGCACCAGGTATATTATCAGTAACAGTTCAAACATATACTCAAATTTAAGTAAAACCATTAGTCCAACAAGGCTATTTCCCACCATAAATATACTAAAAATCAGTGAGATATGAAAATATTCCGGTAACTATTTCCTAACAAAACCATTGATTTACAGAAGATTGTCCATCGTGCTTCCATATCAAGATAGCTTTATATCCATAGCTTGGAATATATGGGTGATGAGTTCTTGTGTTTCCAAAATCCGAGCTTGTCAGGTGTATATAAACCGTATTTTCGTACTTGATGAAATGGTGGAAAACGAATATCAAGGTCATTTTACTCACGGTCAACCATTGTATTATTACATCATACTGAAATATCCCAGTTCATTAGCACCTGAAAAACGAAAGCCGATGTTTCTTTTTCCCTCCTGTTATTGGACAAGCGGACAAAGTTTCCGATAAATTACGGATAGATGAACCAACATAACCGACCACTTGGAACCAAGGTCAGCCCTATTCCCCACCTTGGATTATAAGATAACTGAATGACCCGATACACACAGTCCAAGATAAATCCCGTCCGACACACCCGGCAATCGGATGCTCTCGATGCCCCGGTCAAAATGATATGTTCCTTTGAAGAATAGTGTTGTGCATTTTGTACGGAAGCCCCTTTCCACGGTAATTTTGGCACAAAAAAGAACCCGGGATGACATTGCCCTGCGTTGCAGGATTTTCCAAGCAAGTTGTACTTTTGTGGCCACAAAACTCCGTTTGTTCCCCCAAAAGTGACTTGCCGGATGCCATGCACCGGAGCGGCACCGCCGCTGTTTCGCATCGCGAAATAGGGTAAGACAATCCCGGCCTGCCAAGAACCGAAGTATGAAGGAACAAAGAAACAAATACATCAAGGTAAGGATGACCCCGGAGGAAGTCCGGGCGTTCAAGGAGAAATCGGCCGATTACAAGACCGTAAGCCATTACGTGCGCAAGGCACTCGAAGAGTATTCAAATGTAAGTGTCAGGCAGCAGCTTGAACTCATGCAGGAACTCGGTTCGTTCTACCGCAGATACCAGAGCGAACTGTCCCATATCGGCGGAAACCTCAACCAGGCGATGAAGCGTGCCAACGAGCTGGCGGTTGCAGGGTTGCTGCCGCCAAGCTATATCCGGGAAGTCCTGCTGCCGGTCATCCGTGACACGCAGAACATAGTCAACGGGATAAAGAGACAGCTTGACATGCTCACACTGAAGACCGGCAAACCTTAGAACTGCATATACATTAACCCAGATAACACCACCCAAGATGATAGCAACCATATTACCCGGAAGCGCGGACTTCCACGCCGTGGGTTACAACGAACACAAGGTATCGAAAGGACTTGCCCGGCTCATCGAGATGCGGAACTTCGGGACAGTCGGTCTGGCAGGCAGACCCACCACGGAGGAGCTTACCGGCTATCTCAAAAAATACAGTTCTGCCAACAGCCGCATCCGGAAGTCCCAGTTCCATGTGGCCGTCAGTTGCAAAGGCCGTGAAATGACGGAATCCGAGCTGCTGGACTTCGCGCACCGGTACCTCAAGGAAATGGGATATGCCGAACCCGGCCAGCCGTGGCTCATCTACGCCCACCATGACACCGGCAACACCCACCTGCACATCATCACCTCGCGTGTCGCACCCGACGGCAGGAAGATTGCCCACAGCCACGAGCGCAGGCGTTCCCAAGAAGCGATAGACAGGATTCTAGGCACGGACAGGCAAAAGAAAACCGCCGATGACATAGACGCGGCCAGACAATACACCTTCTCCTCCTTAGCCCAATTCAAGGCCGTCCTGACCTCAATGGGCTACGAAGCCTACAAGAAAGACGATACCGTATTCATCAAGTATGGCGGCAAGGTACAGCGGCAAATTCCCCTATCCGAAATCGAACAGCTTTTCAAAAGCGGTTACAGGGAACGCGCCCGTTGCTGCCAGCTGCGGAGCATCCTCAAAAAATACCGGGACGTGAGCGGCAGCAAAGAAGAGTTGCAGAAAGAGCTGAAAGAAAAGTTCGGCATCAGCCTCGTGTTCTTCGGCAGGAAAGACGTTCCCTACGGCTACATGATTGTCGACCACGCCCACCGCACCGTCATCAACGGGGCGAGGGTGCTGGCCACGGAAGAACTGCTGGACTTCGCCACCCCGGAGCAACGCTTCGCACGCATAGAGGACTACATAGACCGGCTGCTCACCCTCAATCCGAAAATCACACAGGGCGAGATTTTCCAGAAGCTGAGAAAACAGCGTGCCTATATCAAGAAAGGTGTCATCCACTTCGACGGGCAGACACGCCCGTTAAAGCCGTTCATGGCGGAAGCCATCGACCGGAACAACCGCATCCGTATCATTGAGATGTTCCACCCGGTTACCGAAGCCGAGCGCAACCTGCTCTGCAAAATCTTCAAGGTGAGCCGCCCCGACCTGGTGGAATTGTCAGGCGGCAGGCCGCAATCCCACACGGATGCCGTCAGCCGCCTGCATGAAATCTTCAATGATGTGAACGTCTTTTCCGTGCGGAACGCCCTTCATGAGGAAGGCTTCATCATCCGGAAGGAAGCGGGCGCGGCATACGCCGTCAACTTCGACAGGCACATCGTGATAGACCTTGCGGCGGAAGGGCTTGACACGGAACGGTTGAAGCCCCGGCCACGAAAACAGCAGCCCCGGCAGATACATTCCACTGGAAACGGAGGAAAGAAGATGCACCTACATGGACTGAAGGATTCCGGTGCCGGAAGCCATGCCGAAAAGCGTGAGTGGGAAGTCGGAAGCAAGGGCGGCTACGACGACATTGACGACGGGCGCAACCTCAAACGGTAGCCCAGGAGGGGAAAACGGAGACTCCCTTTTGTCACATTTTTAGCCGCATAGGCCATTCTTTTGCTTGTTATGTTACCCTAAACACTTCGGTCAGACAGACCGGAAACACAAAAGTGTTGTGCATTTCGTCACCGTCCTTTCCGGTGCATACTTTTGCACCGAACCAAACGACCGTGGACAAAATGATACAGACACCCGTCATCGTGACATTCGCCAACCAGAAAGGGGGAGTCGGCAAGACGACCCTCTGCGTCACCTTCGCCAACTACCTTGTGACGAAAGGCGTGCGTGCCGTGGTCATCGACTGCGATTTCCAGCATTCCATCCTGAAGTGCCGCAAGGCCGACATCAAGAAATACGGCGAGGAAGCCGTACCTTACGACGTGCTGGCCTACGAGGCCAACGACAAGCAGGCCATGACCGCGCTCATGGAGAAGCTGCACAACGACCCCAGCATAGACGTGGTGCTCATGGACTCGCCCGGCAGCCTGAAGGCGGAGGGGCTGATACCCATGTTCGTCAACTCGGACATCATCGTCGTGCCGTTCCATTACGACCTGGTGACCGTCCCCTCCACCGCGAGCTTCCTCCTGTTCATCGACCGCCTGCGCAGGGCCGTGGGCGGACGGATGAAAGCCCGGCTCTTCATCGTCCCCAACCTCCATGACGGACGGGTGGGCAAACGCTCCGAGCTGGAACTGTGGGAGAACACGGGGAAGACCTTCGCCAACTACGGGCTGGTGACGGACAAGATTCCCAAGCGGGCCGACATGGAACGCTTCAGTACGGTGGCGGAACTGGACATGCAAGCCGCAATCGTCAGTCCGGTGTTCGACAAAATATACGCCGGAATTTTCGGTGACGGCACCCCCAAAGACATAAACCATCAATGACCATAGCGTAATGAACAAGGAATTACAAATAGACGACCTCACCAGAGGCATCAATGACGACGAACCTGCATTCAAGGGAGAAGGACAAGCGGAGCAAGGCACCGCACATCCCGGCGACAAGTGCTGGCAGGACTTCATGGCCTACCTTGAAGCGCCGACGAACGGGAACGGCAAGGCAGACCGTCTGGTATGCAAACTCGACCGCGACCTGGCTGACTCACTCGATGATTGCGACATCCGGGGCCGCTGCCGTTCCGACCTCGTGAACGCCATCGTCCGCTCGTTCTTCGAGAACCACCTTTTCCGGCTGGCGCAATACCGCCGCGAGAAGAAATCATTGTTCAACAACTATAACCCCGAATCCCATGCGTAGAATCAACTGGACAGAAGCCATGCTCTCCAGGCTTGCCGAGCTTTACCCCGTGGAGACCACTGCACATACTGCTTATATGCTCCAGATAGGCGTGACGGCCGTGAAGGAGAAAGCTCGCGAACTCGGACTGGAGAAGCTGGTCAAGAGCCGGTGGCTGGAACGTGCCGGACACATCAGCCGCCACTTCGACAACCGCTCCTACGCCGAGATGGCCTGCGACCTGGGCATCAGCCGCACCACAGTCAGCCGCATGGCACGCAAGCTGGAGCTGAGCCGGAGCAAGGAAATGGGTTACGCGATGTCGTCCCGTGTTCGCCGCGAGATGGTCCGCCGCGAACGGCGCAGGGCAATCTTCGGGCTTGATCCGCTCACACGCCTCAAAGTCATCTCACACCGCGCCAAGGTCAGGATTCGCTCCCGGCTGAAAGCCAAGGGCTACATCACCGGCGTACACCGGAACATACTGTACTTCACCGAAGCCACATGCCGGAAAGCCCGGCTGGAAGTCAAAGCCGCCAGATTCGGACTGGCCTTCCTGCCTTTTCCAGAAGACAATGCACCATTATCCAATGCCATATAACCATGCAGTACGGACAAATCGTTTTTCTCCTTTTCGTGGCAATGGCCTGTTATTACGCCTTCCTCATCTTCACGGACATCAGGAAAGCGCAGGCGGCCCAGAACGCGGAAAAGGAGAACCATACGGAAGAAGAGATAGACATATCGGACGAGGCAAAGAGCTTCCGCCCGACCAGAGTCAGCAGGGACGAGGAGAAGAAAGAGGATGCGGCAGGTGGAAAGCAGGAAGAAACACCGGCAGGCGCAACCTCCAACTTCCGCCGCCCTGGCTACCGTGAGGCCATCATGACCGACGGCATCCTTGTGGACGACCTCATCCATGAAATCGACAGGCTGGCGGAAACCGGCACCGGCGACCTCGGCCTGGTCATATACACCTGCGAAAATGCAAGGTGAGAAACACGTTCCTTTGGCGACTCCTGTTCCTTTGGTGATGAAACAACCATTTAATGATTAAAGAAATGCAGACACTAAAAAGAAAATGCCTACGCGCATTCGTCCGTTTCAAACAGTCAGCGTTCGCCCGGAAGGGCACGCTCGCCCTCGTGGCGCTCACCCTCGCCGCCGGCGATGTAATGGCAGGCAGCAAGGGGGCGGCGGGCTTCACCAAGGCCACGCAGGAAGTAAGCTCCTACCAGACTCCCGTCTCCAACCTCATGAAGGCTATCGCCGCCGTCATCGTGCTGGTAGGCGCGTTCAATGTCTACTTCAAGATGCAGAACGGCGACCAGGATGTCAAGAAGACCATCATGCTGACCATCGGCGGATGTATCGCGTTCATCGCATTATCAGAGGCCTTGCCGCTTTTCTTCACGTAAGGCCATGGAAGAGGACAAGAACAGTCAGGACGGTTTCCCCGTGTTCAAGGGACTCCAGAAGCCGTTGGAATTCATGGGCATCCGCGGCCGCTTCCTCACACTGGCGGCGGTGGCCATAGGCGTGTCCTTCGTGGGATTCATCGTCTTCTCCATCGCCCTTGGGAAACTTGCCGGGTTCATCGCCATGCTGGTGATGGCCGCCGCAGGGCTGGCCACCATCTTCGTCAAGCAGCGCGGCGGACTGCACAACAAGAAACGGGCGAAAGGCATCTACATCTATAAGAACATCCGAAAAACGAATTGAAAAACCAACAAATAGAAAACAACCAATGGCACAGAACAGGAAACGGGCATTCGAGGGGCTTTACGCCCAGCTGGAAGAGACGGACGGTCATGCCGTCCTCTTTTCCGCCAGGGGCGAGCCTTCGGTCATATTCGAGATGGCCAACCCCGTGCAGCAGCTATGCACGGACTCGGAGCAGTACCTGCGGTTCCAGGACGTACTCTCCAACCTCGTGCAGACGCTCGGCGAAGGCTACGCCTTGCAGAAGCAGGACATCTTCTGCAAACAGGCCTACCACCACGACGTGCCGGAGGATGCGGAGTTCCTGACGCGGAGCTATTTCCGCTACTTTGAGGGAAGGGAGTTCACCGAAATACGCACCTACCTTGTCATCACCCAGGAGGCGCAGCGCGGCCAGTTCGTGCAGTACGACCCGAAGATGTGGGCGGAGTTCCATGCCAAGGTAAGCAAGGCGGAGGACATCCTGAGCGAGAAGCACATCCGCCACAGGCGGCTGACAAAGGACGAAGTGGACGAATACTGCCACCGTTTCATGGCTTTCCGCTTCCGCCACGGCCCGTTCTCCATGACCAACTTCAAGGCTTCGGACGAGTACCTGAAGGTGGGCGGCCGCGTGGTGCGCTCCTATCCGCTTGTGGATATCGACGAGATAAACCTGCCGTCACGCATCAGGCCCTACACGCAGGCCAACGTAAACGGCTACGGCATCGCCACCGACCTGTTCTCGTTCCTGACCAATGTTCCCCATGCGGATTGCGTGGTGTACAACCAGGTGGTGCAGATACCCGGCCAACGGAAGCTTCTCCGCAAATTGCAGGCCAAGGCCAAACGGCACGGCTCCATGCCCGACCCGAGCAACCGGATAGCCAAGGCCGACATCGAGGAGGTCTTGGAAAAACTTGCCGTGGACAGCTCCCTGCTGGTCTACGCCAACTTCAACATCCTGGTGAGCTGCCCGGCGGACAAGGTCACCCCGGTCACTTCCTACCTGGAGACCAAGCTGTACGGATGCGGCATCATGCCCTCTCGCACGGCCTACAACCAGCTGGAGCTGTTCACCGACAGCTTCCCCGGCAACGCCTACGCCTTCAATCCCGACTACGACCTGTTCCTCACCCTGTCGGACGCCGCCCTGTGCTTCTTCTTCAAGGAACACCTGAAGGAATCGGAGGACACGCCCCTGACCACGTACTACACCGACCGGCAGGGGCTGCCCGTCTGCATCGACATCACGGGCAAGGAGGGCAAGGTCAAGATGACCGACAACGCCAACTTCTTCTGTATCGGGCCTTCTGGAAGCGGCAAGTCGTTCCACATGGAGTTTCGGAGGGCAAAACGGCGGCAAACGGCTGCAAAAATCGGCGTTATAATACCTTGATTTTCAGCTAATAGATTTTAACA
>CASGED010000059.1 GCA_949300425.1 uncultured Bacteroides sp. | reverse complement strand
GCGTGCTCCGGCGAGAGGTAGACTTCGAGGCGATGGCCCATGTTGAACACCTTGTACATCTCGTCCCACTCCGTGCCGCTCTGCTCTTTGATGGTGCGGAACAACGGGGGGACCGGGAAGAGGTTGTCCTTGATGACGCGGCAACGGTCGTCCACGAAGTGCAGCACCTTGGTCTGCGCGCCGCCCGAACAGTGCACCATGCCGTGAATCTCCGGGCGCAGGGCGTCCAGCAGCTTCTTCACCACCGGGGCATAAGTGCGGGTCGGGGAGAGCACCAGCTTGCCCGCGTCGATGGGGCTGCCCTCCACGGCGTCCGTCAGATGCAGCGCGCCGCTGTACACCAGTTCCTGGGGCACGGCGTGGTCGTAGCTCTCCGGGTATTTCTCCGCCAGATACTTGGCGAAGACGTCATGCCTTGCCGAGGTCAGTCCATTGCTGCCCATGCCGCCGTTGTACTCCTTCTCATACGTGGCTTGGCCATAGCTGGCGAGGCCCACGATGACGTCGCCCGGGCGGATGTTGGCGTTGTCTATCACGTCGCTGCGCTTCATGCGGCAGGTCACGGTCGAGTCCACGATGATGGTGCGCACCAAGTCGCCCACGTCGGCCGTCTCGCCGCCTGTGGCATAGACGCCCACGCCCATCTCACGCAGTTCGGCCAGCAGTTCGTCCGTGCCGTTGATGATGGCGGAGATGACCTCGCCCGGCACCAGCAGCTTGTTGCGCCCGATGGTGCTGGACACGAGGATATTGTCCACCGCGCCCACGCAGAGCAGGTCGTCAATGTTCATGATGAGTGCGTCCTGCGCGATGCCCTTCCACACCGAGAGGTCGCCCGTCTCCTTCCAGTAGAGGTAGGCCAGCGAGGACTTGGTGCCCGCGCCGTCGGCGTGCATGATGTTGCAATACTCCGGGTCTCCGCCCAGTATGTCGGGGATAATCTTGCAGAAAGCCCTGGGGAAGATGCCCTTGTCGATGTTCTTGATGGCGTTGTGAACGTCTTCTTTCGATGCGCTTACGCCGCGCATCATGTATCGTTGGTTGCTCATGACTGATATGAAATGTGTTAGTTCTTAATTGCTTGTGCAAAGGTAACGATTATTCTTCATTTCCGCTCGTTTCTTCCCGGTTTTCTTCTACCTCGCCGTTCAACGAGAAGAACTCGTTCGGTAAAAGCGTAGGCAGAAGACAAAGATTAATTCTCCTGTTTGAGTATGGATTAGATGGCTTTATTGGCATTATTCTTGACGATTGAAATAGATGAGAAATGGCTTCTGTCTCTATTTGTGATATTCTCTCCTTTGGCTTTTATAAAGCTCGTCTGAAATGTTTCTTGCCGATGTTCGTGAATGTTAGAAACATTCACCCCTTAGGTTAGTAATATAGAAGATGACCTACATAAAGGCATCTGTTTTGTGTATACAATTCTTATTCTTAAAATTGTAGTATTCGAGTTTATGAATAATTACATATTAACGGATACTTTCAAACTAATGGGCAAACTCCTCTTTAATATAATAAGTAATTAATCATATTTAGTTTATACTATATCAGTAGTTAAGGAGTTAAGAAATTAAGGAGTTAAGCCGATAGTAGGCTTATCATATGCACTAAAAGGTATTGGCTTAACTCCTACAAATGATATCAATTAATTCTGTACACTTACTTAATATATGCTGTGTTGTTTTGCATCTTTTTCCTTTCAGAACTCTACCGTCGGCGCTACTTCCGCCCCCTCTTGTGCCTCGAAGTAGGCGCGCTTATCGAAGCCGAAGAGGCCGGCCAGGATGTTCTTGGGGAAGCGGCGGATGGCGGTGTTGTAGGCACGGGCGGCGTCGTTGAAGTTCTTGCGCGCCACGTTGATGCGGTTCTCCGTGCCTTCCAGTTGGGCTTGCAGCTCCAGGAAGTTCTGGTTGGCCTTCAGGTCGGGATAGTTCTCGGTGATGGCCAGCAGCTTGCCCAGGGCGGTGGCCAGTTGGCCTTGCGCCTGCTGGTACTGGGCCAGTCGTTCGGGCGTCAGGTCTGTGGGGTCCACCTTGATTTGGGTGGCCTTGCTACGGGCCTCGATGACGCCTTGCAGCGTCTCCTGCTCATGGGCGGCGTAGCCCTTGACGGTGTTCACGAGGTTGGGGATGAGGTCGGCGCGTCGCTGGTACTGCGTCTCCACGTTGGCCCACTGGTTGCTCACTCCCTCGTCCATGCCGACGAGGCTGTTGTATCCGTTTACGGCCCATACGGCGATTACAGCCACTATGGCTACAATAATGATTACGGTCACTTTTTTCATGTTCTGTTTTCCTTTCTTTTTTAATTGGTGAATATTTGTATGATTTTACCTTGTTCTCCTGTGTTTTCCTTCCCTTCCGCCCAGAGTATTAAAACGGTAGGTGAAGTTTAAGATGCAATAACTTGTCAGCATGTTGCTCGTGGTATCGGTGATGCCATTGGCACGTACGCTACGCGTCTGATTATTCTGTTGTTGTAGGATGTCAAATATCCGTAAGCGTATCATAGCTTTCTTCCTTTTAAGGAATCGTTTACTAATCTGTACATTCCATAAACATTCATCGCGTCCTGCGTTTCCACTATATCCTTCACGGATGCGCCATGATATGTCGGTTGACACTTCAATGTCCCAAGGCAGGCGGATGTGCGTGTCGCCGCTCAATGTATAGTCAAAGGTCTCCCGGTTGCTTCCCTCTTGTTTGTCGTTGTTGACTTTGTTATATCTGAATCGTCCGTTGAGGGCGATGTCGAACTTGTCGTTCCGGTAAGAGGCCCGCACTCGTTCGTTCGTTGTGAAGTTATGCGTGGTGCTGAGTTCGGAGTCCTGTCTTCCTACCGAAAGGTATCCTACTTGGTTCTTATAATTTGCTGATGCGCCTGCGCTTATGGTGAACTTTTTGTTCTTTAGCGGTGTGTCGAACGAAATATTGGCATCCGTATTCCAGTTTCCGTTCAGGTTGATTTTATGGTAAGTACGTGCTCCGGTGCTTTTGTCATAGGTCATACGGTCGTCTATCGCGTTCAGCGTATTATTGAAGTTGGCGTTGATGCGGAAGCTCCTCATGGTTTTAGCGGAGTAACGCTCATAGCCGATTCTGACATTGTTGGAGAATGACGGCTTCAGGTTCGGGTTGCCATAGCGCAGGTTCATGGGGTCGGTCACACTGATAACTTCCTGTAAATCTTGCAGACCGGGAGCCGAGCTCCGTCCGTTATACCGTATGTTGATGCGTTCGTGGCGCGAGAAGTAGTAATCGGCCGTTATGCGAGGCGACCAGTTCAGGGTGTGTTGTTTGGGGAGGTCTTTCCCCGTATTAGGACCGATGGTCGTCAGGCTTTCGTTGGTGTTGGGATTCAGCGTGATGCCTACATTGTAGACCAGCCCTTTTCGTTCGGGCTTCCATTGTCTGTAGTCTCCTTGCAGGGAGAGTCCGATGTTGTGGCGTTCATAGTTATTCTCCACTTTCGAGCTCAGGAGGTCGTTATAGTCGTAGTTGGTCCGGTCGGGGTAGTTGATGCTGTCGTAGGCCAGCGACTGCGACAGCCCTGTCCGGAAGTGGTAGCTGTAATTTACGCTCAGGCGGTGGTGCTTGGACAGCGGTTCTATGTAACCAGCCGATAGCGTCCAGCTCATGCTGTTGCTTGTGTTTCGGGTGTTCCTTTCTATGTCTGATATGCTGTCTTGCAGGAAGAATTGAGAGTAGGAACGGCTGTATCTGTCGCTTTCGTTGTTGTTGTTGCTGAAGCTGACGCTGGCATGGAAATTCCTTCCGGGCTTTTTAAAGCGGTGGTAGAAGGACAGCCCGCCGTTGATGTTATGGCTGTGGTTGTCTCCACGGCTGGAAGAAGATGTCTCGTTGACGGCATTCAGGTCGTTGTCGCTGTCCTTTCTCCAGTTCTCGCTCCACGAATCGCCCTTGTTGTAGCTCATACTGATGTTGGCGTTCAGCGTATTCAGGCTGTCCACTTTCCATTCTACCCTTGCGTTTCCACTCAGGTTGTGTGTGCCGTTTTTGCTGTCTGAATGGCGGTTGGAGAAGGTTGACTCGTCACCCAAAAAAGTTTCGGCATCGGTCTGCGTATGGGTATCGTTTACGGAGTGGGTATATCTGACGTTCCCTCTGACGTCAAGCGTTTTGCTTTTGCGTGCATAAGTGACGCCTCCGTTCTGTTGGGTCCGTTCCCCTCTGCCACTGCGACGGGTGTTGTTAGCGCTTCCCGTAAAAGACAGGTTCATGTCGTCTGTGAAATGATTTACGTTGGCATTCCCCTCGTAGCGGTCTTTGGTGCCGTATCCTCCATTCAGATTCCCCATCCATCCGCTGTTCTTCTTTAAGGTCAGGTCCAGTACCGCAGTCTCATTACCGTCTTTGAT
This sequence comes from uncultured Bacteroides sp., assembly GCA_949300425.1. Taxonomy (GTDB): domain Bacteria; phylum Bacteroidota; class Bacteroidia; order Bacteroidales; family Bacteroidaceae; genus Bacteroides. Next base: position 64,668 of record CASGED010000059.1, on the reverse strand, counting down.
ACCTGTAAGACGTTCGTGATCGCTCATTTCTTTATAGGCTTTCAACTTCTTGATTGCGTCAGCCGGCAGGTTCTTCATAGACATACCGGTATTGTTGCCGAAGAATTCCTTTCCGTTAACCATGATTTTCTTTATTTCTTCTCCGTTGAGGGTAATTTTCCCATCTTCGTCAATCTCCACTCCGGGAAGTTGTTTGATAAGTTCTTCTACCATATCGCCTTCAGCCACCCTGTAGGCTGATGCGTTGTACTCTGTGGTGTCTTCATTGATCGTGACGGGAGGAGCTTCGGCAGTAATTACGGTTTCTGCCAGCATGATAGCGTCTGTCGCCAATTGCAAAACACCCAAATCATTCTTTTTCGGAAATTTATCGTTCAATTTGACGGGATGATATAATGTTGTGTAACCGATGAACGACACTTTCAGCAGATAATTACCCGGTTTTACATGCAGTAGGCTGAAACGCCCGTCTTTATCCGTTGTATTACCGGCTATCTGCGAACTGTCGGAAAGTGCCAGCAGTTGTACGGTTGCTGCTTCAACGGGTGTTCGGGTGTCTTGCTCCACTATCTGCCCGGTAACTGCCACAATTCGTCTTTGCGCTTGAACATTTCCAGCGACAAATACTGACAATATAAAAATAAGCAGAATAGTATTTTTAATGTTTGTCTGTGGCATTGAATAATTTATGTATTAATAGTTGTTTGTAGCGATATTTAAAAGCGCGAGCCTGCCCCGCCTCCGCCTCCGCTTCCTCCGCCGAAGCTGCCTCCGAAGCCTCCGCCTCCGCCAAAACCACCGAAGCCTCCTCCGCCGAAGATGACGGGACCTCCCCAGCCTCCGCCGCCCCGGCCGCGGTTGCTGCCTGTGTCACGGCGTTCGCGTCGTTTGACGATGTGGCCGCAGTTCTGGCAGATGTAGGTGACTTCGTCCATCGGGGTACCGTTGACGAAAATGGTTTGGCTACCGGCGCGTTGCAGCTTGTGTTTCTTGCAGTGGGGGCAGCGGGTCAGTATGCGTTGGCGTGTCCACACTATGGCGATGAGGAAAAGGAAGAAGAGGGTGACTATCAGTCCCAATACGACTTCGCTGTTGTTAGCGGATGGGGCGCTGTCGTTCTCCATCGAGCCGTCCAGTCGGGCGCAAGTGGCACGGATGCCGGCCACCATGCCTTCGCTCCAGCGTTCGTCCTTGAGGTAGGGTATCATCGCTTGGGTCTGGATGCGCTTGCAGATGGCATCGGGCAAGACGCCTTCCAGGCCGTAGCCCGTGTAGAACTGGATGCAGCGTTGGTCGGTGACGAGGAGGATGACCAAGCCATTGTCTTTGCCCTTCTTGCCCACGCCCCACGAGTTGAGCAGTTCATGGCAGAAGTCGAAGCAGGTGGCCTCGCCGATGCTGGGCACGACGGCCACTACGGTCTCGATGCCCGTCTGTTGCTCCAGGCGGTAGAGCATGCGGTCGATGCTGTCCGTGGCGGCTGGGGCGAGGATGCGCTCCGGGTCGCACGTGTAGCGGTATTTGTTCTGGATGTGTACCTTGGGCAGGTTGTCGGGCGTGTAGATTTTCCCTTGTGCCCACAGGCCGAGCGGCAGGCACAAGAGGAATATCAGCAGTGGAGTGATTCGTTTCATGCAATCTTCGTATTATGTTTCGGCGGCTAAGATACGGCTTTTGCGGGAGTTATCGGATATATTTGCTCACAAAATCCTGCACACGGCGCGTGTATTCCGCTTTATTCTCCTTATAAGATACTGCGTGCGCCGCGCCGGGCACCAGCCAAAGCTCCTTTGGTTCGGGCTTGGCCTCGTAGAGCGGATGCACCATCCATGTAGGCACAAAGTCATCGGCATCGCCATGGATAAAGAACATCGGCAAGGTGCATTTCTTCACCTGCTCCAAGGCTGACGCCTCGCGGAAGCTCCAACCATACTTCAACTTGCATAGCCAGGAGGCCACATCGAGCAGGGGGAAGGCGGGCAGGCCGAATTGGTTCTTCAACTCTCCTTTGAACTCGTCCCACACGGAGGTGTAGCCGCAGTCCTCCACGAAGCACTTCACGTAAGGGGGCAGCTCTTCTCCGCTGACCATCATCGTGGTGGCCGCGCCCATTGAGATGCCATGTACCACCATCCGCGTGCTGTCGCCAAAGAGTTCGTTGGCCGTGTCCATCCATTGCAACACATCCAGGCGGTCCAGCCAACCCATCTGCACGGCATCGCCCTCGCTCAGCCCGTGGGCATGGAGGTCGGGCAGCAGGATGTTATAGCCCAGGTGGTGACTGTACAAATGGCCGATGGGCAACATCCGCACGGCATTGTCCGTATAGCCGTGGACGATGACGGCTGTCCGTCCTGTCGGTTGTGCCGCACGGACGTAGAGGGCGTGCAGGCTTTCGCCCCGATGGCTTTGGATGACGGTGTCCCGCAAGGCTTTGGTTGTCCGCAGGCTGTCTATCCAAGAATACAACTCCATATAATCCTCATATAAGTAGGCATAAGTGTCGGAGATTTGGCGGCTGCGTGTCTCCAGGCCTTCGGGCTTCAGGGCATAGTTCAGCATGTAGAAGCCTCCCCCCACCAGCAAGGCGGCGATGACCAGCAGCGTGATGAGGGTATATTTGATAAGTCTTTTCATGGCTCGTTTCGTTTATCGTTGCCAAATCCCCCACGCCGCAAACGCCTGGAGCAGCAGCATCTCTAGCCCGTTCTTCACCATGGAGCCGTGCATGCGGCCTTTCTTCATGAAGAGGGTTTCGTTGGGATTGTACAGCAGGTCGTAGAGCAGATGGTCGGAAGTCAGCCGGTCGTAAGGTATTTCGGGACATTCGTCCACCTTGGGATACATGCCCACGGGGGTGCAGTTGACAATGACCGTATGCTCGGCCATCACTTCCGGCGTCAACTCCTGATAGGTCAGCACATCGTTGCTCCGCTTGGTGCGCGACACGTAGGTGCTCTCGATGCCAAGGTTTTCCAGACCGTGATAGACTGCTTTCGCCGCACCGCCGGTGCCCAATACCAAAGCACGCTTGTGATGGGGGCGCAGCAGCGGTTCGATGGACTGGGTGAAACCGATGATATCCGAGTTGTAGCCTACGAGCTTCACCTTGCCCTTGCCTTGGCGGATAATCTTGATGACGTTCACCGCGCCTATCTTGGCCGTGTCCTTGTCCAGCTCGTCCAGATAGGGGATGACCTGTTCCTTGTAGGGGATGGTGACGTTCAGCCCGCGGAGGTCGGGGTTTTCGTCAATCACTTCCATGAAGTCCTCGATGCGGGGGATTTCGAAGTTGACATACTCTGCGTCGATGTTCTCCGACTGGAATTTCTCGTTGAAGTAGGTTACTGAGAACGAATGTCCCAAGGGATAACCGATTAAACCGTATTTGTCCATGATAATTAGTGATTTATGAGATTGATTACTTGGTTGCCATATACAGCGTGCACACTCCGAACGTCAGCCGCTTGAACCTGACTTCCGAGAAGCCGGCGCGGCGGATGCTCTCCTGCATAACCTCGCCTTGCGGGAAGGCGCGGATGCTCTCCGGCAGGTAGGTGTAGGCACTGTTGTCGTGCGAGATGCTGCGGCCGATGACGGGCATCGCCACTTTAGAATAGATAGAGAACAGTTGCTTCATGGGGAAGCGTTCGGGCGTGGAAAGCTCCAGAATGACCAGGTGCCCGCCGGGATGGAGCACGCGGCACATCTCTTGCAGCCCCCGGTCCAGATGCTCGAAGTTGCGTACGCCGAATGCCACGGTAACGGCGTCGAACGAGGCATCAGGGAAAGAGAGTGCCTCGCAGTCCTCCCGTTGGAAACGGATGTGTCCGTCCAGTCCCGCCTCGGCGGCCTTCTGCCTTCCCACCTGCATCATCCCTTCGGAGAGGTCGATGCCTGTCAGCGTGTGGGGACGCAGCAAGCGACAGGCCAGCAGGGCGAAGTCGCCCGTGCCCGTGGCCACGTCCAGCACCTCTTGCGGGCGGAAGGGGGCGAGCCAGCGGATGGCCCGGCGGCGCCACGAACGGTCGATGCCGAGCGACATGAGGTGGTTCAGCCGGTCGTAGGCGGGGGCGATGTGGTCGAACATGCGCTCCACCTGCTCCGCTTTCCTGCCCTCGCTGCCGTAGGGCATCACTTTCTCTTGGGGGTAGTCCATTGCTTTCCTTTTAGTTTACAAATAAGATGCCTGCCGGGGTGATGTGACAACAAAGCCGGATGATTCTATGAACAAAGCCGGACTATTGTAGGAACAAAGCCGGATGATTGTGGGAACAAAGCGGCTTTGTTGTCAGAAGCCCCGAAATCGGCCCTACAGATACTTCTGAAAGGGGTATCGGGGCTTGCCGGACAGAAATTAGGCATTAAGATAATTCGTTACATTACGCTCGATGCGGGCGGCGATGTCCTCCGTGTCCTGCGGCACGAACTTCTCGCCCGTGATGTGCTCGTAGAGCTCCACGTAGCGGTCGCTGATGCTGCGTACGATGTCGTCCGTCATCTCGGGCACCTGCTGACCTTCCTTGCCTTGGAAGCCGTTGTCCATCAGCCATTCGCGCACGAACTCCTTGGAGAGTTGGCGTTGCGGCTCGCCCTTGGCGAAACGCTCCTCGTAGCCTTCGCTGTAGAAGTAGCGGCTGGAGTCGGGCGTGTGTATCTCGTCCATCAGGTAAATCTTGCCGTCGTGCTTGCCGAACTCGTACTTCGTGTCTACCAGGATGAGGCCGCGTTGGGCGGCAATCTGCGTGCCGCGCTCGAAGAGGCGCAGGGTGTAGTCCTCCAGGATGGCGTATTCCTCGGGCGTACAGAGACTGCGTTTCAGGATTTCTTCCTTTGAGATGTCGGCATCGTGCTCGCCGATTTCAGCTTTGGTAGTGGGGGTGATGATGGGCACGGGGAACTTCTGGTTCTCCTTCATGCCTTCGGGCAGACGGACGCCGCAGATTTCGCGCACACCGCTCTTGTAGGCACGCCAGGCCGAGCCGCAGAGGTAGCCGCGCACAATCATCTCCAAGGGGAAGCCCTCACAGAAGACGCCGACGGTCACCATCGGGTCGGGCGTGGCCAGCTTCCAGTTGGGGCAGATGTCCGTCGTGGCATCGAGGAACTTCGCGGCAATCTGGTTCAATATCTGTCCCTTGAAGGGAATGCCTTTAGGCAGGATGACATCGAAGGCCGAGATGCGGTCCGTTGCCACCATGACGAGTTTCTCACCGTTGATGTTGTACACGTCGCGTACTTTCCCGTGATAGACAGCTTGCTGTCCGGGGAAGTTGTAGTTGGTTGCTGTTAATGCTTTCATAATCTATATAATTATATTTGAATTAGAATAATGTCGGCTCGTTGTCAATGCCCCCCTTCATCGTGAACTTCAAGGGCGACTTCCCGCAGGCTTCGACATCCGGCATTTTCTTCAGATAGTCGGTCATCTTCCTGGTAGTCCATGATGACAAGCCAAGGCGTTCGATGATTTCCTTGGAAGTCAGTTTCTGTCTCTTGAGCAGTTTCCCAATCCGGTCATCCAGGCCTTCGTATGGGCTTGCCGGTTCACTGACACATACGGCTTTTTCTTCCATGCAAATCTCTCCCTGCAAAGATACGGGAATTGCGCCTTTTTCTATCAATAATTGGTTCGCATTTTTTTCGTCGGGCAAAGGGTTCCGCACATAAATCCGCCGCATCTTGCGCAATCCGTCGATTACTCCGGACCATGTGCCGCCTTTGCTGTCCGACTCGGCCACGTAAATGTCTTGTGCCATGCCATAGATGATGGGGTTCCGGGCCATAGCCAATCCGGTACTCCAAGGAGCCTTCGGATGGAATGCGCTTAAGATTAATACATTTCCCGCAATGATGTCTTTGTACAAGGCTTTGAAACCGGAGGCAAACGTTGTAATCCCTTGCGGAAGCACGACAATGCTTTTCCCGTCATACTTCAAGGCCGAATCAAGCGCCTGCTTGTCCACCCCTTTGGCATAGCCGCTGACAACGACTTTTCCCGCAGCAGTGGCCAGTTTGGCTATGTTATCCGTAAATTGCAGTGAAACGGTTCCTGCCAGTCGTGAGCCCACAATGGCCAGGCTGTCGGCTTTCAGGAGTTGCAGGTTTCCCTTGGTATAAAGAAGAGGCGGGGCATACGTCTTCTTCAAGTTTCGCTTCAAAGTCTTGGGATAGTCGGGCGACAGGATGGGGATCAGTCCATAACCTTGCTCCAACAGACTTTCAGCCTCGAAAGAATAATTGGGCAACTCTTTTTTAGATGCGTTCAGCCAATCTGTTTCCTCGGGGGTCAGGTCGAAGTCCTTTTGCCAAACAGCCTCTTCGCAGTGGAAAAAATCAGGCAGCGTGATGGCACGTTCATAGCATTGCACGATGATTTCGTTCTTTCGGGCCGTTCTCATTCTTTCGGTATGAGCCAATGCCATCCAATATGTATATTCTTGCTCCATTTTCCTGTTCGTTAAAGTCATAAGTTATCTCCTCCTACTGTTTTGGCAATGACAAGCGGTGCTATGGCTGTTGCACCGGCTTGGGTCAGCATACGGCCGATTTCTTTGATGGTCGCGCCACTGTCGAAAATGTCATCTACCAGCAAGATACTTTTGCCTTCCACAGCATCAGGGACAGACAGCGTGAAAGCACCTGCCACATTGTCCCGTTTCAGTATGTTATTTTGGAAAACCTTTTGAGGTTCGGTCGGATGGGCCTTTTGAAGCCAGTCATGTACAGGAATGGACAACGTTATTCCCAACCTGTATGCAAAGTCCTTGACCAAATCGCCCGATATGGTTGGCGGCACATGGAGGATCATGTCGAATGTCTCTTTTCCCCATTGTTTTCGGTAAGCCCTTAACACGGTAGTCAACAGCATATCAGGGAACATACCCCCGCCTTCATATTTGCAGCGGTGAATGAATGTGCCTATATTGGAGGTTCCGTAGTAGGCTCCTGCCACCCCATTGACAAGGTTTGTCTTCTTACTTTCCACTTCGAGTCGGGGGAAATAATTGGTTTGGAACTCGCGGACACGTTGCCAATCTTCCTCACTCGTACGGACATGGCGTTTCACCAAGTCCGTATTGTCACAGCCTTTGTAGATGTCCGGATGATGGTCTCCCAAATATTCGCAAAGGTATTTCATCCGTGGCTCACGGGTATAAACATATTCCACCATCTTGTCCAAGTCCTTTAGCTTGGCAACACGCAACGCCTCGAATCCGGCAGTGTCCAATGCTTGGGCTCCGAATTGGTATTCGTACACTTTGCGTTTGTCGTAGATGACCTCTTTTATTATTCCCTGTTCAATCAAGTCAGCTTTAATCACACGGATGGGTGTTTGTTTCAGATTGGTTTTCCTTGTCAGGTCCTGTATGCCCAGCGGCTCCTCTTTCAGTAAATCTATCACCCGCTGATAAGTTTTGGTGGATGGTCGCGCCGATTCGATAAACGACTTCGGCAGTTTATAATCTTCCGGAATGCCATCCGCATCTTTCCTAGAGTTGTAGAACAAGATAGCCACCGTTGGTTTTCCATCCCTGCCTGCACGACCAATTTCCTGGTAGTAATGGATAGGTGATGCAGGAATCTGCGTATGAATGACAAAACGGATATCCGGCTTGTCAATCCCCATGCCCAGTGCATTGGTGGATATGACACATTTCCAGCGATTCTCCATCAATCCTTGCTCTATCTCTTTTCGTTGTTCGGCGGGAAGTCCGGCATTATAAGCGATGCAGTTTATTCCATTGCACTCAAGCCAGCGTGCATAAAGTTCTGTTTGGACGCGAGTACCCGTATAAATCAATCCTGTACCAGGTAAACGCTCCATCCAACGGGACAATGCAATCATTTTTTCTTCTTCCGATTGAGTTTCAACGACATAAAGATGGAAGTTGTCTCGCATCAAGTTGCCTCGGACGGTTATCAGCTGTCCTCCTATTTGTTGCTCAATATCGTGCTGTACACGCAGGGTGGCTGTTGCAGTAGTAGCCAAGACAGGCATATCTTTAGGCAACAGATTGACCAAATGGACGATGCGTCGGAAGGCAGGTCGGAAGTCATGTCCCCACACGGAAATGGTATGCGCTTCGTCCACGACAATCATCGAAAGGTTCATGTTTCGCACAGCTTCCTGCCACTCCTGGTTTTCCTGTCGTTCCGGTGCGATGTAGAGAATCTTGATTTTCCCGTCCAAAGCGTCCTGTATGGCTTGTGTATTTTCTTCTTCCGATTGTTCAGAATTAATGTATCGGGCTGGAATTCCTTTGGCATTCAGATTGTTCACTTGATCGCGCATCAAGGCAATGAGCGGGGATAATATGACAGTTATGCCTTCCCATAGCGTAGCCGGAAACTGATAGCACAATGACTTCCCGAAGCCGGTTCGTTCAATCAACAGCACACGTTCCCTCTTGAGCAACCGCTTAATGACGTTCCATTGTTCGTCAAAGAAGTGCTCAAAGCCGAATGTTTGCCTTAATCTGGTTTCAGCCTCTTTCCGTGTCATGATTCATTATTCCTTTTTTTGCTTTTCCCGCTCCGCCTTCTGCTCCTTCTCGTACTTGTCATACGCCTCGACGATGCGGGTCACTAATTTATGTCTGACAATATCCTTCTGATTCAACTCTATAAAGGAAATCCCCTTTACTCCTTTTAATATGCGGAGAGCCTGCACCAAGCCGGAGGTTTGGGACGAAGGCAGGTCTATCTGCGTCATGTCTCCGGTGACTATCATCTTGGTGTTCATGCCCATGCGGGTGAGGAACATCTTGATTTGGGCGGAGGTGGTGTTCTGCGCCTCGTCCAGGATGACCACGGCATCGTTCAGCGTTCGTCCGCGCATAAAGGCCAGCGGGGCTATCTGGATGATGTTCAAGTCCATGTATTCCTGCAACTTGGCGGCGGGAATCATGTCTTGCAGAGCATCGTACAAGGGTTGCAGGTAGGGGTCAATCTTCTCCTTCATGTCGCCCGGCAGGAAGCCCAGCTTCTCGCCTGCCTCCACGGCGGGGCGCGAGAGGATGATTTTCTTTATCTCCTTGTTCTTCAGGGCGCGCACGGCCAGGGCGATGGCGGTGTAGGTTTTGCCCGAGCCGGCGGGACCGATGGCAAACACCATGTCGTGCTCGCGGAAGGCGTCCACCAGCTTCTGTTGGTTTTCGCTGCGCGGAATGATGGGCTTGCCCGTGACGCTGAAGACGATGACGTTGCCGCTCTTCTCCGCCTGCGGGGCGTTGCCCTTGATGATGTCGATGATGGCCTCTTCCTTCAGCGAGTTATATTCGGCGCAATGCTTCTCCAGCTTGAGTATATTCTCCTCGAAGGCGCACATCTCTTCCTCGTCGCCCAGCACCTTAATGACGTTGCCCCGCGCCACGATGCGCAGTTTGGGGTACAATGCCTTGATGAGCTGCATATTGGCGTTGTTCACGCCATAGAAGATGACGGGGTCTATGTCTTCGAGTACAATCAGTTTTTCTATCATTCGTATAATTCCAATTCTGCTATTTTTCGCAAAGGTAGTGAAAGGTTTGCATACTTTGTGCGGAGCATGTGTATTTTTTGTGTTTCGGTTTGTACAAAACGTTACTTTGCTTTATCTTTGTGCGTAGTTTATAGCATAGTTTAGTATATGGCAACATTGACTTTGGAATCCTTGCAGAATGAGTTGATACGCGATGTGTTGCGTGTCGATAATATTGATGTCTTAAAGAAACTGCGTAACCTGCTGCGTCGTGAAGAGCGCAAAACGGCCGGATATGCCGAACAGACATCCGCACCTTCCACCGTGGCGGAAGAGGCCGAGCCCTATATGACCAAAGAGGAAATCCTCGCGAACTTCGACCAAGCCTGCAAGGAACTGAAACTGAATCTGGAGGGGAAACTGGAGTTTAAAACCTTAGAAGAAGCACTCAATGAGTTGTAAGATAACCGTTACCCCTGATTTCCTAAGGGAAATGAAGCGTTTGTCCAAGCGATATAGATCGTTAAAGAATGATTTGGCCGGATTGGGCGAAGAACTTTACCAAAATCCTTACCTTGGCACCGACCTCGGACATCGCTTGCGCAAAGTCCGTCTGGCCATTACCTCAAAAGGGAAAGGCAAGAGCGGCGGTGCCCGGGTGATAACTTACATTGTGATTCTTGCGCAGACGGAAACCGAAGTCAAACTCATCACCATTTACGATAAGTCGGAACGGGAAAACATCAGTGATGCCGAATTGCTGGATATCCTTCGCCGGAATGGCATTGAGTAATCGCAACCCCGTCCGAGAAGTATTCCTCAATTATCGTGTCAATAGGAATTTGTCTACCAATCTATTTCTCCGATGTCGTGTTGACGTAGATAAGCATTGGCTTGGCTGAAGTGGCGGCATCCTAAGAAACCATGTTCGGCAGAGCGTGGAGAGGGGTGGGCGGCGGTCAACACCAGATGGCGCGAGGTGTCAATCAATCCGGCTTTCTCTTTCGCATAACTGCCCCACAACATAAAGACCAGATGCTCACGCTCATCGCTCAGTTTGCGGATGACGGCGTCAGTAAACGTTTCCCATCCATGTCCACGATGCGAACCTGTTTGGTAAGCGCGCACGGTTAGAACGGAGTTTAAGGGAAAGACTCCCTGCGCTACCCATCTGTCCAAATTGCCTGAGTGAGGGACGGGCTTCCCTAAGTCATCGTGTATTTCACGGAAGATATTGGCTAAGGAACCGGGTATCGCCACACCTTCGGGCACGGAAAAGCAGACGCCATAATAAAGTCCCGGTGTAGGATAGGGGTCTTGACCTAATATGATTATCTTTACCTTGTCGAACGGACAATAGTCGAAGATGTAGAAAATGCGACTTCCCGGCGGAAGCACTCGCGTGTGTGCATATTCCTCTCGCACAAAGTCCGTCAATTGTTTGAAGTAGGGCTTGTCAAATTCGTCTTGCAGCTGTTGGCGCCAATCTTCGGCAATGCGTACTTGCATAGTCATTCCTCTTCTGAATGCAGATAAGTAATCGTTCCTCCATCCGATGCCGCATACCTCCTCAGCAACTCCCGCGCCATCTCCGCCGCTTCGCGCAATCTCTCTTCGTCCCCGTCATAGCCGTTGATAAGGGCCAGAATGTGACGGGTGCCTACATCCATCTTCGTGCGCTCGTGGTCGCTGGTGGGCGTGCCGATGCCTCCTTGGGCGTCGCGCCACACGGGCAATCCTTCAATGTTGAGCGGGCCGCGCCCGATGCCTTCAAACGGCTCGTTAGCATGTCCTACCCCTAAGCAAAGGTCCGTGCCCTGTATCTTGTCCGCGTCGAAGCCGCCGATAGAGTAGCCCGTGCGTAGGGAAACCAAGTTGATGAGGTCCACCAACGTATCAATGCGATACAGTTCCAGCCCGCGTAACAGGCGGCGGCGCAAGGCTTCGGCACTGGGACGGTACCGGCTGGGGTCTTTGCCCAAGCGGCGGTAGGCCTCGCGCGTGGCGGCAATGGCGGGCTGCAGCTTGATGGTGTCGGGCGTCTCCGAGGCACGCAACGCTTGGGTGAAAGCGTCAATCTCCTGCCACAAGCCTTCGCTGAAAGGCGTATTGGTGACTTCGGCATAAACGGCCGCTACCCGGTATTCGGGGCAGCGGGAGATCAGTTCGGGTGAGAGTGTGAGTTGAAACATGTCTGATTTCGGTTGTGAGTTCGCTGAACATGAGTGGATAACCAAAAAGGCGTGCCCTTTTATTGGACACACCTTTTCCTTATTGGTTTTGATACTCGTGGGAGAGATTATTTCTTGAAGTAACGGTTGTACAAGCCTTCAAAACCTCTGCCGTGGCGAGCTTCGTCTTTAGCCATTTCATGAACAGTGTCGTGGATGGCGTCGAGATTTAAAGCTTTGGCACGAGTAGCGATGCGCTTCTTGTCTTCACAAGCACCGCTTTCGGCGTTCATACGTTTCTCCAAGTTTGTCTTGGTGTCCCATACGCAGTCACCCAGCAATTCTGCGAACTTAGCGGCATGTTCTGCCTCTTCCCATGCGTAGCGTTTGAAGGCTTCTGCTACTTCTGGATAGCCTTCACGGTCAGCCTGACGGCTCATAGCCAAGTACATACCTACTTCAGTACACTCGCCCATAAAATGGTTGTTCAGGTCCTTAATCATTTCTTCATCGCAACCTTTGGCCACGCCGATAACATGTTCGTCAGCGAAAGTCAATGCACCGCCTTCTTCGGCTTCAACGACTTCTACAAACTTGCTTGCGGGAGCTTTGCACAAAGGGCATTTCTCGGGAGCGGCATCGCCTTCGTAAACGTAACCGCATACTGTACATCTAAATTTCTTCATTTTGTTCAAATTTTTAGTGAATGAATCAGTTATTAATTAATCTCTATGATAATTTCTTATTTCGGTGTCTCTTCTTTTTGGCAATTTTTGCAGATGCCTTTGTAATAGAAATGAATCTCTTGCACATTGTGTCCGTTCATCTCCCAAGTCTCCACATCTTTCTTGGTTTCACCGTGTGGCAAGTCATATATCCTGCCGCACCGCTTACACAGGAAGTGCGCATGGGGACTAGTGTCCGCATCGTAACAAGTGTTGCGTTCGTCAATGGTCAGTGTCTGTATGGCTCCGTGTTCGCTCAACAGCTTCAGCGTGTTGTACACGGTCGTCTTGGACAGTGTAGGCATTTCGGGAGACAAAGACGTATAGATCTCATCTACGGTAGGATGTGTAAGGTGCTCCATCAAATATCGCATGATAGACATCCGTTGCACTGACGGCTTGATGTGATGGTTTTGCAATCTTTCTACTACATCCATAATATGAATAATACAAACTTGTAATGGTTACATTTTTATTTTCATGGCAAAGGTAAGAACTTATTTTGGATTACCAAAGGTTTTTTGAAGAAAAAATGTTGCCGTGTAGATAAATTGACTTATTTTTGTGGCTGTTAAATCTTGGTTTTATGAATTACGGATATGTAAAAGTAGCGGCGGCAGTGCCTCGTGTCCGCATTGCGGATAGCAAATTCAATGCCGGACAGATAGAAAAAGAGATTATTATAGCAGACGGCAAGGGCGTACAGATTATTGTCTTTCCAGAATTGTGCCTTACGGGTTATACGTGTGGCGATTTGTTCTCCCAACAGTATTTGCTGGAGGAGGCGGAGATGGGTTTGATACAGGTACTTAACACTACCCGTCAACTGGACATCATTTCCATCTTGGGTATGCCGATACCTTTGGACGGAGGTTTGCTCAATGCGGCGGTTGTCATCCAAAAAGGGAAAGTGTTAGGGGTAGTGCCCAAGACCTACCTGCCTAACTATAAGGAGTTTTACGAGATGCGTTGGTTTACCTCGGGAGCCGGTCTGAAGGTTTCTACGGTTCGTTTGTGCGGGCAAGTGGTTCCTATGGGATGTAACTTGCTGTTTGACACATCGGATACTACTTTCGGCATAGAGCTGTGCGAGGATGTATGGGCGACGGTGCCTCCTAGTTCATCATTGGTGCTTCAAGGGGCGGAGATAATCTTCAACCTTTCGGCCGATAACGAAGGGATTGGCAAACATGCTTACCTGCGTTCGCTCCTCAGCCAGCAGTCGGCGCGTTGCTTGGCAGGCTATGTGTTCAGTTCGTGCGGTTTTGGCGAGTCTACTACGGATGTGGTTTTTGGGGGCAATGGGCTGATATATGAAAACGGTACGTTGTTAGCTGCCAGCAAACGCTTTTTGCTGGAAGAACAGGTCGTGATTAGCGAGATAGACGTGGAATACTTGCGTGCCGAGCGTCGGGTGAATACTACGTTTGCGGCTTGCAAGAAGAATCTGCTGACGGAAGAAGCCGTTCACGTGTCGACAGAATTTGTTAATCCGAAAGAATTAAATCTGTCGCGTACTTATGATGCCCATCCTTTTGTTCCCCAAGGACCGACATTGGATGAGCGTTGCGAAGAGATATTTTCTATTCAGACATCGGGATTGGCCCAACGATTGGTGCATGCACATGCGCAAAGTGCCGTAGTGGGTATATCGGGAGGACTTGACTCGACGTTGGCTTTGCTGGTATGTGTCAAGACGTTCGATAAGTTGGGTTTGTCCCGCAAAGGCATCATCGGCGTTACCATGCCAGGATTTGGTACTACCGACCGTACGCATGACAACGCCGTGAACCTAATGCAAAGCTTGGGTGTGACGGTGCGTGAGGTCAGCATCAAAGATGCCTGCATCCAACACTTTAAGGATATAGATCATGATATATTGGTGCACGATGTGGTTTATGAAAACTCGCAGGCTCGCGAGCGGACGCAGATATTGATGGATATTGCCAACCAGACGGGCGGCATAGTGATAGGTACGGGTGACCTTTCGGAGCTGGCTTTAGGGTGGGCAACGTACAATGGCGACCATATGTCCATGTATGGGGTCAATGCCAGTGTGCCTAAGACGTTGGTGAAATATTTGGTGAAGTGGGTTGCCGGGCAGGATATGGACGTGGCTTCCCGAATGACGTTGCTCGACATCGTGGATACCCCGATCAGTCCCGAACTGATACCGGCCGATGAGCAGGGGAAGATTAGTCAGATAACGGAGGATTTGGTGGGACCTTATGAATTGCACGATTTCTTCCTTTACTATTTCTTGCGATGCGGTTTCCGGCCGGCCAAAATTTACTATTTGGCGGTGCGCACCTTTAAGGGCATGTACACTGAAGAGACTATAAAGAAGTGGCTTCAGACGTTCTTCCGTCGTTTCTTCAACCAGCAGTTCAAGCGCTCTTGCTTGCCCGATGGTCCTAAGGTGGGCAGTGTTTCGCTCAGTCCGCGCGGTGATTGGCGCATGCCCAGCGATGCTTCGTCGGAGGCTTGGTTGAGGGATATAGAGGATTTATAAGGCACTTGCGCGCGCTAATTTCTCATTTGTTATGTTCTTTTATTAGGTTGTTGCCATTTGACAAAATACACGGACTTATATTGCGCAGAGTATGTATTGTCAAATAAGCAGATGTTTTATATGTTTACAAAACTGGGGGAATCCCTTGGATCCTTCATAGGATGGCTACTAACATGGAGGGCGAATGTTAGTAACCTAAAGGGGGAAGGTTAGAAACATTCAGGCTGAGTGTTTCTAACCTTCTGACATCCTTGTTGAAACGGGTTCCTGTGGGGGGATGGACGAACTTTGGGAGGAGTGGTTTTATCGGTTTACAATTTCCTTTGCAAACGTAAAAAACGTGAATGCCTATTTCCCCCCGTAGTATCGCCGGTATATCTCCTCGTAGTCTTTGCTCTGCTTGAAACGTTCGAGCCAAGCATTCAGGCTGTCAAGGAGTACAGGCGAATGTTTGTTGACGGCCCATGAGTAGAACTGGGTGAAACTGATGTCGGTCGAAATGTCTATCTGTGGCATACTGTCAGCGGCTGCACGGGCAATGCCTTCATCACATACGGCATAGTCAATGTCGCCGTGTGCCACCATGGCTATCAGTTGTTCCGGACCGTATTTTTCCACTTCATTGATGTAGATGGTATCGGCAATTTCGTCTCCTAAGTTGTGGATGCGCAGGATGGCGGGTGAACCTTTTACGACATGTAGGGTTCGTTTGGCCAATGAGAGGTGACTTTTGATAAAGAGGGAGTCGGTGGGGGAAGTCGCTTTACGCTGCACCAGCACTTCTTTTTTCAGTACGATGGGCGTGGTGAGCAGCAACGAGTCTTTGAGCGGGCTGATGCTGGGGATTTCGTTCGCTATGACATCGAACGTTCCGGAGGCAAGTCCTTCCAGGCGTTTGTCGAAACTCATCTCAGGCATGATGGCTACTTGCAGACCGTGGTCGTGGGCAAAGGCTTCAATCAGTTCATAATCGAATCCAGACAACGTATCTCCGTCTATAAACATACTGATGGAATTGTATTCCAATGCGGCACGTAGTATGCCTTTGGCGGCAATGTCGTCATAGTCATACCGGGGAGGGACGGGTTGAGGCGTCGGAACTTTGCGGGGAACAAGGAGGATGAGCAACACCATCGCTAAAAGAGCGATGCCTGCATATATCCCGATTCGTAAGTGTTTTTTGTCTGGCATCATATAAAGGTATATAGAGGCGAATGCCCGGTTAATCGTAGAAGTTCCAGGAGACTCCAATCTTCAGCAAGCGTGAGTTGATAGGATGGTGCGGGACAAGGAACGAATTCCGGTTGCCCATACCCGCGTTGACGTGATACATCATGACAAAGATGCGGGTACGCTTCAAGTGCAGGTTGGCATAGACGTTGACTATCGGGTATCCGCCCAGTTCCACCCGGTTTTCTTCAGGCTGTAGTTGGAACTGCTGGAGGGCAGGCTGATAGGCGGGCGCATAATACTTGGTAAAGTAGCGCACATCAGCACCCAACTGTACGGTAAGCACCTTCTTGAACAATTTCCCCAATAGATATAAATTATGGTATAACGAGAAGTCTGGCAAAGGCAATACCGACTCGTTGCTCGATTTCTGCCAAGCCACCTCATTGTCCAAATGCAGGACTCCTAACTTGAAGTCCTGACGCAATACGGCGGATAACACCTGGATGTTCCCGCTATGCTGCTGGGGAAGCCCTTTGCTATTGAAGTACGTGTAATTCTTGATGTTCTCCATGCCCGCTTTCAGGTTAGTGCGCCAACGGTCGATGTTCAGTTCGCCTTCTACCCGCGTGCGGAACTCCTTGCTCATGTCATCGTCCCACGAATAGTGGTTGGAGTGGTAGTGTCGCATGTAGAACGTAGGCAGCGTATTGCTGACATAGCCTCGGGCAAAGAAGTTGACGGTGTCCTTGCCGAGGCGGAAGTTCAAGTCCATGTCTCCGTTGACGCGGAACTGTCCGATGGCTTTTCCTGCCAGTCCCACTTCTCCGTTTACGCGATAGTGGAGCAAGGTGCCTTGCCGCTTGGCCAGTTCGCCTCCCACGAATACTTCATGTTCCGTATAGTTGAGGGAAGGGCGTTGGGCCAGCGTAGTGTCTACGTTCATCAATGTATATTTGCTCATCTTGTGTGACACGTAGGCCGTCAGTCCGGCTTTGGCGTATTTGTTGAATCCTTCGAGCAGGGCGATGCCGAGGGTATTTTTGATGCTCACCGCCACGGTGCTGTCCCTGCTGAATCCTTCCTGCAGATAGGTGTTCTCATAGGGTGAACTTTCACCCGTAGGTTCGGCTCCTGAGCGGAAGTTGCGTCTGGAGCGTTCTATCTTGAACGTATGGATGATGCTTGTCACGGGTACATATTCTTCCGTCACGATGGTGTCCATGGGGACGGTGGAAGTGCTGTCATTTTCCGTCTTGAGGGGAATATTTCCGTCTTTCCTTTCTTCCAGTTTCACCGTTTCGCGGGTGAAGCCCATCCGATAACGGTGTGTCAGATAGACATAGAAGTCATGGTTACGGTTGGCGGTCTGGTCTAAATTGACGGGGATGCTGTTGGCGTCGAATGTATGTCCTCCTTGTGCCATGTTCTCCGGTCGGGTGATGTATTGATCGTCCGTGATACCGCCGTTTTCGTTCATCTTCATAAAGAAATTGTTGTACATGGCCTGCATCTGGTACTTCTCGCCGATGTAGCTGGCGAAGATTCCCGCGTTGAAATGAGAAGTGGCTTGGTTTTGGTAGTAACCGCGTCCGTACAGGTAATCGATATTGAAGCCGAAGGCCAAGCGCTTGTTGGCATTGACGGAGAAGTAGGACTTGAAGCGCTCCTCGCCGTTGAGCTTGTTGCCCGCCTTGTAGTAAGTCAGATTGGTGTAGGGCACGTTGCTGTTGGTGAACTTAAAGTCACCCGGCGTGAAGTAGAAGCTCGACATGGGTTCAAGGAACAACGTATGCGCCTTGCTCTGTCGTTCGAAGAACAGGCGCGACTGGCGGGGCGCTCCCAGGTTGCCCGTGTAGTTGTAGTGCCCGTACATACCCTCTACCAGATTGGTATTCTGGAAGTTCAGGTTGGCCGTATCCGCCGGGATGATGGTACGTTCGCCCAATTGCTCTTCCAGTTGCCACATGTAGAGTTTGGGCGGAAGGCTCTCTATCTCCACTCCGGTAGAATCTTGCAGATTATCCGGTTGCGTAGACGGGTCAATTTGATTGCCGTATTGGTCGCGCAGGGTTGTCATCTGATTGATTTGCGCCTGCACGCACATCCACCCCGCTGCCAGCATAAATATATATGTAAGTAGGATCCGTTTCATAATCAGGGGGCAAAGATACAATTATTCTTTTAAGTTCGCTATAAAAGCGAGCGCTTTTCCTTCTGCGTTAAGATGAGTTATAGACTTCGCGAAACATTACCCTTCTCTTTGCCAAACATTAAGGAAAGCTTTGCGAGGGATTGCGCAGCTCCCAAAACGCTACGGCGGATGCCGCGGCTACGTTGAGCGAGTCCACACCGTGCGCCATAGGGATGCGTACTACATAGTCGGCCTTCTGAATGGTTTCGCTGGGCAGGCCGTCGCCTTCTGTACCCATGATGAGGGCGAGGCGTGGCTCGGTTTTCAGGACAGGGGCGTCCAAGGGAATGGATTGGTCGGTCAGGGCCATGGCGGCGGTACGGAAACCGAGGTCGTGCAGGTGGAAGAGGGGAGCGTCCAGCCACGTCCAGGGAATTAAGAATACCGAACCCATGGACACGCGCACGGCACGCCGGTTGAGCGGGTCGCACGAGTTGCGGGTGAGCAAGACGGCATCCATGCCCAAGGCGGCCGCCGAGCGGAAAATGGCGCCGATGTTGGTCGTGTCCACCACACCGTCTATGACCACGATGCGCCTTGCTCCTTGGCAGACTTCCTCTACACTCCGTTCGACGGGGCGGCGCATGGCGCAAAGCACGCCACGGGTCAGGACGTAGCCCGTCAGATGGGCCAAGAGTTCACGCTCGCCCGTGTAGACGGGAAGGTCAGTATGGCGCCGGATGATGTCGGCGGCATCTCCCTCAATGTGCCTGCGCTCGCAAAGCAAGGCCAAAGGCTCGTATCCGGCGTCCAGCGCCACGCGGATGACCTTGGGGCTTTCGGCTATGAACACGCCTTTGTCCGGCTCTAAACGGTTGCGGAGCTGGGCTTCGGTGAGGGTGCTGAACACCTCCACACCGGGGTGGGAGAGGGTATTGATTTCGATAACGGGCATAAGTGTGTCTTTTTTTATTCGTTTCTTTCGGACAAAGGTAGCGTTTTTCAGTTTAAATGTCTAATTTTGTCAACCGAAACAGATTCCATTCGTTTATTATGTCACATTTGGCTCCTTTGATAAGTGATTTGGCGCTGATACTGATATGCGCCGGCTTGATGACGTTGCTCTTCAAGAAACTGAAGCAGCCGTTGGTTCTGGGGTATGTCGTGGCGGGTTTTCTGGCCAGCCCGCACATGGCCTACACGCCTTCGGTGATAGATACGGCCAGCATCCAGACGTGGGCGGACATCGGCGTCATCTTCCTGCTTTTCGCCTTGGGGCTGGAGTTCAGCGTGAAGAAGATAGCGAAGGTGGGCGGCGCGGCCATCATTGCGGCCTGTACGGTCATCTTCTGCATGATACTGTTGGGCGTGTCGGTCGGCGCGGGCTTCGGATGGAGCCGGATGGACAGCCTTTTCTTGGGCGGCATGATAGCCATGTCGTCCACCACTATTATATATAAGGCTTTCGATGACTTAGGTTTGCAGAAGAAACAGTTCGCGGGTCTGGTGATGAGCATCCTGATTCTGGAGGACATTTTGGCCATTGTCCTGATGGTGATGCTTTCTACTATGGCCGTGAGCAACAACTTTGAAGGGATGGAGATGGCGGAGAGCATCGGTAAGCTGGTGTTCTTTCTTGTGCTGTGGTTCGTGGTGGGCATCTTCCTGATACCGGGTGTCTTGAAGCGATGTCGCAAGCTGATGAGTAAGGAGACGTTACTCATCGTGGCGTTGGGCTTGTGCTTCGGCATGGTGGTGCTGGCGTCCAAGACGGGTTTCTCGCCCGCATTCGGCGCGTTCATCATGGGGTCTATCCTGGCGGAGACGGCCGAGGCTGAGTCCATCGAGCGTCTGATAACGCCGGTGAAGGACCTGTTCGGCGCGGTGTTCTTCGTGTCGGTGGGTATGATGGTGGACCCAGCCATGATTGTGGAGTATGCCTTGCCCATCTTCGTCATTACCCTGGCCGTTATTGTGGGGCAGGCTTGTTTCGGCACGTTGGGCGTGTTGCTTTCCGGTCAGCCGTTGAAGATGGCCATGCAATGTGGCTTCAGCCTGACGCAGATAGGCGAGTTTGCGTTCATCATTGCTTCGCTGGGCGTCTCGCTTCATGTTACCAGCGATTTCCTTTATCCTATCGTGGTGGCGGTATCTGTCATTACGACATTCCTCACTCCGTACATGATACGCCTGGCCGATCCGGCTTCAACGTTTGTGGACAATCACCTGCCGGAGAAGTGGAAGAGCCTTTTGTGCCGCTATGCCACGGGCACGCGCACCATGAACCATGAGAGCTTGTGGCGCAGGTTGATTATTTCCTTGGTACGCATTACGTTGGTGTATGCCGTTGTCAGTGTGGCCATTATCGCCTTGGCTTTCCGTTTCTTGGTGCCTTTGTGTTGCGAGGCGTTGCCGGGCGTATGGGGCTCGTTGGTGGCGGCGGTGGTCATCGTGTTGTTCATCTCTCCTTTCCTGCGCGCCATCATGATAAAGAAGAACCATTCGGTGGAGTTTACCACCTTGTGGAAGGAGAACCAGGCCAACCGCGCTCCTTTGGCGGCTACTGTCATTTTACGCCTGATGGTGGGCGTGGGGTTTGTGATGTTTGTTATCGGAGGCTTGTTCGACATGTCGGTCGGCTTGGTGTTTGGCGTGGCGGTGTTGTTGATTGTGCTGATGATTCTTTCGCGGAGCTTGAAACGGCAGTCCATCCTGATAGAGCGCACTTTCTTCCAAAACTTGAATTATCGGGAGATGCGTGCCGAGTATTTGGGAGAGAAGAAGCCAGAGTATGCCGGACGCTTGCTTTCGCGCGACTTGCACTTGACGGATTATGTGCTTCCCGCCGAGTCCCCTTGGGCAGGCCGGACGTTGGGCGAGCTGAGATTCGGCAATAAATACAATGTGCATGTGGTTTCCATCCTGCGTGGGCGGAGGCGTATCAACATTCCCGGTGCCGATATGCGTCTGTTTCCACAAGACAAGATACAGGTGATAGCTACCGATGAGGATCTGACGGCATTCAGCAAGGACATGGAGCAGTCATCGGCCTTGGACGTGGATGTGGTGGAGAAGAGTGAGATGCAGTTGCGCCAGTTCCGCATAGACGGGCAGTCGCCTTTCCTGGGCAAGACGTTGAAAGACGCCGGCATCCGCGAGAATTATCATTGTCTGATAGTGGGAGTGGAGCGTGGAGACGGTACCCTTCATGCCCCCGACCCGCATGAGCCTTTCATGGAGGGCGACGTAGTGTGGATTGTGGGCGAAAGCGCGGATGTACACAAGTTAGTGAGTTAATTCATTATTAGATTAAAAGTATATAAGTATGAAAAGTAATCCGAAAGATTGCCTCTATTGCCAAAACAATGAGACATTGCACAACTTAATGATTGAGATTGCTCCCTTGAGCGTTTCGCGCGTATTCCTGTTTAAGGAACAGACTTATCGGGGCCGTTGCTTAGTGGCTTACAAAGACCATGTGAACGACCTGAACGAACTGACGGATGAAGAGCGCAACGCCTTCATGGCCGATGTGGTGCGGGTGACGCGTGCCATGCAGAAAGCGTTCAACCCGGAGAAGATAAACTACGGGGCTTATTCCGACAAGCTTTCCCACCTGCATTTCCACTTGGCGCCCAAGTATGTGGACGGGCCGGACTATGGCGGCACTTTCCAGATGAATCCCGGAAAGGTGTATTTGTCCGATGCCGAGTATCAGGAACTGATTGAGCAGATTAAGAAGCATTTGTAAACAACCTTGCAACCGCATGTTCTTGTCGTAGCGAACGGACGTACATGCTGTTACAAACGGACGTACATGTATTTTAAAGCGGCACGTGCGTCCGTTTGTATTTTTGTAATAAAGTTAAAGGAAGTCAGAGCTTCCCCAGAATCTTGTCCATTACCCAGTTGGTGAGCGTGGCGCTTTCTCCATCGCAAGTGCAGACTGATTTGCCTAACAGATGGTCCACTACGGCTTGGATAAGCGGCTGCTGTACGTAGGTCGGATTTCCTACGTGTATTTCTTCGCGTCCTTTCTCCGTATGGAGGGCGATTGGGTCATAGGTGAATACCGAGAAGCATATCATTCCTTTGTCTCCGATGATTTCGATGCGGTCTTCACGGGCTGAGTCATGCGCCACGAAACACCAGGAACCGCTGCCTACCAGTCCGTTCTCAAACTGGAAACAGGCACTGAGGGTATCTTCTGCCGGATAGAGTCCTCCACGATTGCTTTTAAATCCGCTTGCGCCCAATATGCAGCCGAACATTTCCTGCAAGAGGTCTATCTGATGGGGAGCCAAGTCGTAGAAATAGCCTCCTCCGGCAATGTCGGGTTGTACGCGCCAAGGCAGGTTGGAACGGTTGTAATCCAGATTGCGAGGCGGCTGGGCAAAGCGTATCTGGATGTTTATCACGTTGCCCACCGTTCCTTCCTCCACCAATGCTTTTACCTTTTGGAAATAGGGCAGGTAGCGACGATAGTAGGCAACAAAGCAGGGGATGCCTGTCTCTTTGGAGATGCGGTTGATGCGGCAACACTCTTCGTAGGTCACGGCCATGGGCTTCTCGATGTAGACCGGCTTGCCGGCTTTCATGGCCATAATGGCGTATGTGGCGTGCGAGGATGGAGGAGTGGCGATGTATACGGCATTCACTTCCTCATCGTCTACCAATTCTTGGGCATCGTCATACCAGCGGGGAATGCCCCGTTCTTGCGCATATTGTCTGGCTTTCTCTAAATTACGGCTCATGACGGCCACCACTTCCGAGTTTTCAATCTTCTGAAAAGCCGGTCCGCTTTTGTACTTGGTCGCTTCTCCGCAACCGATGAATCCCCATTTTATCTTTTCTACCTTTTCCATTTAAATGATTATTTATCCATTAAATGAAGAATGATGAATTAGGACTGAAGAATAGCCATGCGGCATGATAGTATGCGTTGCAGGGGCGGAGCCATTCTTCATTCTTAATTCTTCATTTAAAACGTGCTTACGCGCGCTAAATTCTCCTTTATACTCTATTCTTCTTCATCATCATCGAAGTCAAAGTCGAAATCAAAGTCATCCATAAATTCGGGTGCCGTAAACTCTTCCAGGCTTCGGCGGTCTTTCTTCGTAGGGCGTCCTGTGCCTTTAGCTCGGTTGACGAATCCGCTAACGCGGCTCATTTCTAACAATTCATATTGGTCGGGAGTGGTGATGTTTTCCATCACTTCCGGTACTAACTTTGCCCCCACACGCTTCTCGATTGGTTGAAGTACTTTAAAGGAATAAGTCACGGGCGGTTTGCGCACTTGGATAATGTCGCCCGGTTTTACCATACGTGCAGCTTTTGCTTGCGCGCCGTTTAGGTTGACACGGCCTTTCTTGCAGGCTTCGGCGGCTATGGTCCGCGTTTTGAAGATGCGTACCGCCCACATCCATTTGTCTATTCTGGCTTCGCTCATTTCTTATTGTATTGGTTCATGGTTATATCGATGCCCGCCAGGCAGAAACTCTTGACTATTTCGCCTGCGGTTTCCAATCGTTCGGGGATTATTTTCCAATCTTCATCGCTGAAATGTCCCAGCACATAGTCTATCTGTCCACCCCGTGGGAAATCGTTCCCGATGCCGAAACGCAGGCGGGCATAATTTTGCGTACCCAGTGTGGCGGCGATGTGTTTCAGTCCATTGTGTCCCGCGTCACTTCCTTTGCCTTTCAGTCGCAGGGTACCGAAAGGCAAAGCCAGGTCGTCCACTACAATAAGCAGATTTTCCAACGGAATATTTTCCTTCTGCATCCAGTAGCGCACGGCGTTTCCGCTGAGGTTCATGTAAGTAGAAGGTTTTAGCAATAGAAGTTGCCTTCCTTTAACGGATAATGTTGTAGTGAATCCATAGCGGCCATCTTGAAAGGTGACTCCCGCGGCTTTGGCCAAAGCGTCTACTACCATGAATCCTATGTTATGTCGGGTCTCGTGGTATTCAGGTCCTATGTTTCCCAATCCTACTATGAGATATTTCATTTCTTTTAGTTTTAGTTTCAGGTGGCAAAAATAGTGTAAACTACGCGCAAGACAAAACAAACTCGTTTGTTTTTCATGTCGGGGTGCGGCTTATTTTATCGGCCCGCCTTTAAAGACTTAGGGAAAAAGACCGTAAGTTAAACTAGAAAAAACGGCTCGTCTGGTTTGGCGTTTACAAATATAAACCGTACCTTTGCCACGTTTTGTTCCGCATCCTCTGTTCGGGGGATGGGATGAAAAGGGAATCGGGTGAAAGTCCCGGACAGTCCCGCTGCTGTGTGTTCCTTAGGAAGCGCGTCAATAACCAAGGCCACTGTTCTATGACGAATGGGAAGGCGACACGCTTTGGAATGAGTCAGAAGACCTGCAAAACAAAGTCAAGAAATCGTCCGCTCGAGGAAAGCGGAGGGTGTAACAATGTAGAATTACCAAACGTTTCTTCTGTGTTTATGAGGAAAGAAAAGACGTGGCTACTGATTGTAGCATACGTATGGGGAGGTATGTGGACTGGCGCTTCCGTCTTTGCGCAAGTGAGCGTGCCCGATACCATCGGTGGCAAGGTGCATGTGCTCGATGAAGTGGAGGTGAGCGCTTCTGCCTCGCGCCGTAATATGATGAGTACTTCTCCTGTGCAGATGCTTTCGAAAAGTCAATTAGTCCGGCAAGGGGTGACGGACATCGCGGATGCTTTGCGCCGCTTTTCGGGAGTCAACGTGAAGGATTACGGAGGTGCCGGAGGCATGAAGACCGTGTCTGTGCGAAGTCTTGGCTCGCAACATACGTCCGTGTCCTACGACGGGATGACCATCTCTGATTGTCAGAGCGGTCAGGTAGACTTGTCGCGCTTTTCGTTGGACAATATTCAGTCCCTTTCCTTGGCGGTGGGCGATAATGAGGACATTTTTGTTCCCGCCCGTAGCGTAGCCTCGGCCGCCTCTATCCGCTTACAGACGGTAATGCCCGAGTTGAGTGAACGTCCTTTCTGGGTAAAGGCGGAAGTGAAAGCCGGTTCGTTTGGTTTGGTGAATCCTTTCGTGCGCTACGACCAACGTTTGGCCGAACAGGTGTCCATGTCCTTGTCCGGTGACTTCATGCGGGCGGACAATCGTTATCCTTTTACTCTGGTGAATGGGAAATATGTATCTGAGGAACATCGGAATAACAATTACATAGAAACCTGGCGTGGAGAATGGAATCTCTATGCCCGTCCCACTGAACACGCGGTGCTCAACGGGAAGGTGTATTATTACGACTCCTTTCGCGAATTGCCCGGCCCCGTCATCTTATATAATAATGTAAGCGACGAGGAACTGAACGAGCGCAATTTCTTTTCACAACTCCATTACATGAACTATTGGGACAACGGTTTCTCCCTTCAGCTTAACGGGAAATTCAATTGGGCTTCTTCTCATTATCACGACGAGGGAGAGGAATTTCCCGGCGGGGAGATGAATAATAAGTATTATCAACGCGAGTATTACGGTTCGGTTGCTCTGCTTTATACGCCTCACGAGGATTGGTCGCTTTCTTATGCGGCGGACTATTCGTTCAATAATCTCACCTCGAATGCTACCCTGGGTGTGAAGCCCTTCCGGCATACGGTGTTGCAGACTTTGGCCGTACGCTATCGCACTTCACGCCTGACGGCCACCGCTCTTTTGCTCGGTTCGCTCTATCTGAACGAAGCAAAGGGAGGAGATCCGGCCAAGGACGCCCGTCGCTTGTCTCCCTCCGTGTCCGTGTCGTGGAAGCCTTGGGAAGAACAGGGCTTGCGCATACGTGCCTCCTGCAAAGATATTTTCCGGGTGGCTACGTTTACCGAGAACTATTTCGGACGGTGGGGAACACGGGACTTGAATCCTGAAGTGGCGCGCCAATACAACGTCGGCTTGACCTTTGCGAACGCCTTGTCCCGTTCTTGGTTGGAAGGATTGAATTTTTCGGTAGACGGCTATTATAACTATGTGAAGGACAAGATAGTGGCTATGCCTTACAATATGTTCTTTTGGACGATGGTTAATTTGGGGCGTGTGGACATTTGGGGCGTGGACGTTACGCTGGACGGCGCTTTCCGTTTCGCTCCCCGACATCGGTTACTCTCCACCCTGTCCTACACCTACCAAAAGGCTGTGGATAAGACCGACCCTTCTTCGGCTTATTACGAAAACCAAATACCTTACACGCCGGAGCATTCGGGCGCGTTCTCCGTGGCGTGGGAAAACCCGTATGCCAATGTGGCTTTTCACGCTACGGGCGTTGGCAAACGTTATTCGGCCGTGCAGAACATCGCGTCCAACGAACTGGATGGCTATATAGAATATGGTGTGGCTCTATACCACTCTTTCAAGTGGAAACGGGTAGATTGTTCTTTGCGCTTGGACGTACAGAATCTTGGAAACAAGCAATATAGCATTGTGAAAAACTATCCGATGCCCGGGCGTTCGTATAAAGTGACTTTGGGAATTAATATCTAACCTAATCTATAATTATTTTAAAATTAAAAGTTGTATGATGAACTTAAAAGAACATTTGAAGATGCTGGCGCTTCTTGTGCTGGCTATGCCCATGATATTTGCGGCATGTAGCGATGATGACAATCCTTCGGACGATCCTGATACTCCGACTCAGATAGAAGAAGGCGTGTTTGTCTATAATACCGGAAATGAAGGATTTAATATTGATGGTAGCTTGTCTTTCATTGATGTACAGACAAACCAAGTGACCAATGACGCTTTTCGTTCCGCAAACGACGGACGTAGTTTGGGCGCTACGGTGCAGGACGGTGTAGTGTTGGGTGAGAATCTTTACATAGGCGTATCTACTTCGGAAACGGTCGAGGTAGTGAACAAAAACAGGTTAGTCAGTGTGGCGCAGATTCTTTTGAAGGATGAACAGGCCACCATGCCGCGTGATGTTGTAACCGATGGAGAATACGTGTATGTGTCAATGTGGTCCGGCTACGTGTCCCGCATAGACCCGGCAACGAACACCATTGACAAAACTGTAAAGGTCGGGCCTAATCCTGAAGAGATGGCTATAAGTGGAGGATACCTGTATGTGGTTAACTCTGATGGCAACAATTGGCAAGCCAACTATGCCAACGGATTAAGTGTATCCAAGGTGTCGCTTACTACGTTCGAGGAAGAGAAGAAGATTCCCGTAGGCTTGAATCCTACTAAGATTGTGGCCGATGCTTCGGGCAATCTCATCGTGTTGTGTATGGGAGATTATACGGAAGCTAATCCGGCATCGCTTTGGAAGATTAATAGCTCGTCGGACGAGGCATCAGAGATGGGTATCCAGGCAACCATCATAGCCTTGCGTGGCAATTCGCTTTATACCATCAATGCGCCTTTTGGATCTACGGAAGTGTCTTATATCGTTTATAACACGGTGACAGGAGCGGTTGAAAATGAAAACTTCGTCTCCACACCTGTAGATTCTGCTGCAGGTCTTGCTGTGCATCCTGAAAGTGGAAACATCTACATTACGTCCTATCACCTGAAAGGCGGTTATGCCGATTATTCTACTGCCAGCTATGTCAACGCATACGCTTCGGACGGAACTTTGACGGATACTTACGAAGTAGGCGTGGGAGCCGTGTACATGTCTTTTCTTGATTGATAGTAACTGATGAAGCATTTCGTAGCTTTGCTTTTCCCCGTCCTGTTTCTATTGGCTTCTTGCCGGGGAGCGGGCGGGGCATCGGCTTCCTTGCCGGAGGGCGATACCTTGGCGATGTGCTATGCCGAGAACTTGACGATGGTGGCCTATCCCGGTTATGTGGTAGCCACCTTGCGCAATCCGTGGGACACGTTGAAGACCTTGCATACATATGTATTGGTGCCTAAGGACAAAGCTCTCCCTCGTACACTTCCGCAGGGGACGGTGGTGCGGGTGCCTTTGGCTAAATCATTGGTTTACTCGGCTGTGCATGCCGGATTGGTGGAAGAACTGGGTGCGGCGAAACAGATTGGAGGCATATGCGATCTGAAGTATATGAATCGGCCTTTTGTGCACGAAGGATGTCGTCGGGGTACGATAGTCGATTGCGGGGCAAGTGCCAATCCGGACATTGAGCGTATCATCGACCTGCATCCCGACGCCATTCTCCTATCGCCCTATCAGGACAATAGTGGTTACGGACGTTTAGCTAATCTGGATATCCCCATCATCGAGTGTGCCGACTATATGGAGACTTCGGCTTTAGGGCGTGCGGAGTGGATGCGCTTCTACGGTCTGCTCTATGGAGTCTCTTCGCAGGCGAATAGTCTTTTTGCGGAGGTAGATAACCATTATAAACGTTTGAAGTTCCGAGCCATGCTTTCGTCTTCCTCTTATTCCTTATTGGCTGACCTGAAGTATGGTCCCGTGTGGTACATCTCCGGAGCGTATACGACCATGGGGCGCATGTACGAGGATGCTTGCGGGCGTTATGCCTTTGCCGATTTGAGACAGGGCGGGGCGATACCCATGTCCTTCGAGGCGGTGTATGATAAGGCGGGCGAATCGGACATCTGGATTATCAAATACAACCGCCCGCAAGACTTGACCTATGCCGACCTGAAGGCGGAGAATCCCGGTTATGCCCGTTTCAAGGCATTCAGGGAACGGCGTATTTATGGTTGCAACACAGGTCGAATACCCTTTTACGAGGAGACACCTTTCCATCCGGACCGCTTGTTGGGTGATATGATACAGATGCTTCATCCCGAAATCCAATTGGAGGGTGGGTTACGGTATTTTTCCTTATTAGGAGAATGATAATTCAGTAGGTTGTTCTGGTGCTGTCGGGGCACTGTTTCAATGGCTGATGAAACGCTGTTTCAATGACTGGTGAAACGGAGTATCTATTGCTGATGATAAATTCATTGTATAGAATTAATTATGAATAAAGGATTTCGATACGGATTATTGTTAATGTTGGTGCTGCTTCTTTTGTTTGCCGCCAATTTGCTGATAGGTTCAGTGTCTATTCCGGCACGCGATGTCATACGCATCCTGCTGGGTGAGGAGGGCGTGAAGGAAAGTTGGCGTTACATCGTGTGGGAAGCCCGTTTGCCCCAGGCGTTTACCGCTTTGTTGTCCGGAAGCGCGTTGGCCGTATGTGGCTTGTTGTTGCAGACCGTGTTTCGCAATCCTCTGGCGGGTACTTCTATTTTGGGTGTCAACTCCGGGGCAGGGTTAGGCGTAGCGGTGGTTACCTTGTTATTGGGCGGAAGCGTCACGGCAGCTACGTTCAGTCTTTCCGGCTTCTTTTCTCTGTTGGCGGGTGCTTTTGTGGGCGCTATGGCGGTCATGGCGCTTATCCTGTTTTTCTCCTTGCTGATACGTAGCAACGTGATGTTACTTATCACGGGTATTATGGTAGGTTATCTGGCTTCTTCGGCCATCTCCCTGCTGAACTATGTCTCTACGGCAGAGGGCGTCCGTTCGTACATGTTATGGGGGATGGGCAACTTTGGAGGCGTTTCTTTGGGACAACTCCCGTGGTTCGCCTTGGTGACGTTGGTAGGGATTGTAGCTTCTTTGGCTTTGGTCAAACCTTTGAATGCCTTGTTGCTTGGCGAACGTTATGCCGAGAACTTAGGTGTGCGTGTACGACGGGTGCGCAACATTCTGTTGGTAATTACCGGCTTGTTGACGGCCGTCACCACAGCCTTTTGCGGTCCTGTTCTTTTTATTGACTTGGCCGTTCCCCATATCGCCCGGCTCCTCTTGGGCACTTCCAATCATCGCATCTTGCTTCCGATAACGCTTCTGACAGGCGCCATCGTCGCCTTGTTTTGTAACTTGGTCTGCATTCTTCCGGGCGATGCCGGTTTTATCCCTCTCAATTCCGTGACTCCCCTCATTGGCGCTCCGGTCGTCATTTATGTCATTCTTTCCGGACGCAGACGGGGGTAAGGTTCTGCTTGAATGCAGGCAGGTTGCGGACATTTGTGGACATTTGCAGCAAGCTTAATGGAATTGATATAAATCAATCCTTTGTAACCGGAAGATTTTGTATCTTTGCGGCCGGTATTAGTTTTTTAATTTAAAAGGATTGTTGCAATGAAATTACCTGAAGATCCGATGATGCTGTACAGCTTCATCAACTTAAAACTGCGTGATTTCTATCCTTCGCTGGATGCTCTTTGCGAGGATATGGACGTGGACAAAGCGGACATTATCAAAAAGTTGAAAACCGTAGGGTTTGAGTATTGCCCCGAGCGTAATCGTTTTTGGTAATACGTCCCGGCGATAGTTTTTTAAGAGGGTGTGTCTGAAGCATAAAAAATAAAATTCCATTTCTAAACTCGGACACACCCTCTTTCCATTTAAGGCAAGTTCGCTACTTTTTATGCCGGTTGGCACGTTTGCGGCGTATCTCGGCTTTCATCTTGGCGGAGTCTGAATTGTGCAAACCTGTGATGTAGGTTTTCTTCTTGGCTTTTGTCTTTATCTTGTTTTCTTCCTTAGGCTTGTTTTTCTTTCCTTTGAAGACAATGCCTCCACCGGTTATTACATCTTGTATATTCATGGGGTAAATGATAATTTAGCGCTAAATTCCCATTTATTTAACCATCGCCTTCAAAATTTCTCCAATGTACATGCGAGGCTGTCCTTCCATCGGTGCTTGTGAAGGAAGTTTCTTGCACTCTAATATCACGGTCGGCTCTTCCTGGCCGTTGGGGTAGAAACGGACGGTATATGTATCCGCCTGATCCATTGGGGCATGATTTTGTTCGGGAGTGAGTATGGTATAAATGACAGGTTTTCCGGACATCTTGCCTAATGAACCGCCGGCATTGGCTGTCATCATGGTCATGTTGAACGCATCCGTACCGATGACGATAACCAGTTTGCCTGAACCTACTTGGATGAGATCGGACGTGAGTTGGGTGGGGTCTGTCTCTTTATATCCGTTGCTCGCGGGTGATGTGGCGGACTGTGCGGTGACAACGGGCGTGGCGACCGTTACCTTGGGTTGTTCCTGACCGCCTGTAGGTGTGGCCTGAATCACTTCTTTCTTCGAGGTAATCACTGTAGGTCCAGCGTTTACTATGGCTTTAACCGGTTGCTCGTTTCCTTCTTTTGTCTCTTCTTCACCGGTCGAGGCGATTATTTGGTCAATACTTGCGGCACTCAAGGCGTCGGCTGCTTCGGCGCAAAGCGCATCGGCGAAATCTACTGTTTTCCGGCGCCATTTGGCAAGTCCGCGTACCAGTTTTGTCTGGCTCTTATTCAAGGCATATTCATCGGTAATCCATTCTTCGGCCATGTACTTCTCTTGGTCCCGGCCTTCTCCGTACGTGTATCGTATTTTCTCAATGCGTAACTCGCAGGCTTCCGGTTGGCAGAAAGCTCCTAACTGATATTGCACACGTGTGCGGTCGAGCGCCAAGGCGGTGGACTGGAATACAATCCATTCTTCTCCGATTCCTATGACTTGCCCTTTCTCTTTGTCGGTAAATACAATGCGGCTTGTTTCGTTCTGATTTCGTTTCAGGCGTATCTGCATCCATTTCTGCATGCGTTCAAATATCTCGTCCTGTGACATGCCGGGGATGCTGAATTCCTTACTAAACACTACTTTCCCGTCCACTTCAGGGACGGCCCCGGCTAAGTATTTGCTATCATCTCGTTTCTGGGCGTGAAGTATCAAAGGCATGCACAAGCAGGCCAGCACGAATAAGAGTTTGGTAGTTCTTTTCATTGTATATTTAATTTTTTGAGTTTATTCTTTCGATAGTAACACATAACATTTCGTTTGCAATATTACAAAAAAGCCTCCGAAACTCTACTTTCTGCTTGTTATTTTATGCAAAACTTATAGAAATGGGAATAGCTACATTATCGTTTAATCTCCTGCCCCGTCTGATTTAATCTCCCGTCTCTTCCCTTTAAATCAGAAGGGTGCTCTCTTTAAATGAAAATCATCCGGTGTCTTCCTTCACAAGAAGCGGTGAAAGGACACGGAAGAAGCGATGTTTTGTATCGGATAAGCCTATGGTTTGCTTTATCCGGCCGATGTTTCACACGCTACAAGAAGTTTCGCTGATGTATGTTTCACGCTTTCACGGCCTTTCAGCCGATTGATTTTAAGGGAAATACGGTGAAAGATGCATCTTTCACGGATGTTTCACCTCTCCGTTTGTGTGAAGGATGCGGGATGCTCCCTTAGAAACCGGTTCTGTACGATTTGTGCATATGGATGTACGATTTTACCATGTTGTGTGAAACATGCCTAAACGTGAAAGAAAGGCATGTTTCACAACATATACTTGAAAATCAATAAAATGAAAGATGGTGAAAGCGTGAAACTACTCAATTATCATTTATCTTTCGCCAACGTGAATACGAACTCCAGCCCGCCTCCCGGATTGTTCTTGGCGGAGATGGTGCCCCCGTGAATGAGAACGGCATTCTTTACGATGGCCAGTCCCAAGCCGGTGCCTCCCAACTTGCGCGAGCGACCTTTGTCCACCCGGTAGAAACGCTCGAAGAGGCGGTTCAGATGTTCGGGGGCTACACCCACACCGGTATCGGCGAAGCTGAAATAATAGAAATTCTCGTCTTCGCGGAAGCAGTTGATATTGATATGGATATTAGTGCCCGCATAGGCGATGGCGTTGTCCATCAGGTTACTGAAGATGGAGTAGAGCAGGGTGTAGTTTCCGCGCAACTGGATGTGTGGTTTCAACGAGTTGACGACGGTGATGTGCTTCTGCTCCAGGTCGGAGGCCGATTCGTTCACAATATTGTTTACCAGCACGCTGAGGTCCACTTTCTCCATGTCTATCAGGTTGGCGGCTTCGTCCATGCGGGTCAGCACGGAGATGTCGCGCAGGAGGTGGGTCAGGCGGTTGCTTTGTGCGTAGCACCGTTCCAAAAACATTTTCATCTTCTCAGGCGGAAGGTTCTCATTGTCTACGATGGTCTCCAGATAACCCTGTATGCTGCTCACGGGCGTCTTCAGTTCGTGGGCTATGTTTTGGGTGAGTTGGCGTTTCAGTTGTATTTGTTCTTCCTCTTGTGTGATGTCGTTGATGCTTATCTCGAAACTGAGGTCTTGGAAGATGATGCACTCCACCACGAAGATGCGTCCGTTCTTGTTAATATTGAGCGAGATGCGTTTCTCGTCCTTGCCGATGGGGCGGCGTTGTGCCCGGTCGATGAAGTCGGTTATCTTCTGAAACTCGCGGATGCTGAAGATGTCCTCGGTGGTCTCCAGGTTGGAGTCGGAGATGATGTTGCCATATTGGATGAACAGATTGTTCACCAGTATTTCTCTTTTCTCACGGGTGAATACGCCCAAGCCTTCACGTGAGGTCTGCAAGTGGGTGATGAGTTTCTCGCGTTCGATGTAGAGCGCTTCTTTCGTCTCGCGCAAGCGTCTGTATATTTGGATGATATGTTCTGAGATTTCACCCAGCTCATTGTGCGGGAAGGCCAATTGAAGGTCTTCTATCGGTTCGTTTCGGTCGGCCCGTTTGGCGAACTGGCGCAAGCGGGTGATGGCGGTGCCCAACCGGGAAGTGAATTGGTAATAGATGAATATCAGCACAATGGTGACAAGCAGGATGAACCAGATGTAATGCTTGTCCACGGCCAGGGCTTTGGCCAGGTCGATGCTATAGGGCAAAGCCGAGCGGATAATGACGTCATTGCAATGGGTGGCGGCATAGAAATAGGTGACGCCCGTGGTGGCCGAAGTACGTCTTACGTCATACCCCTTGTGCAGGTTGGACAAGGCTTGTTGTACTTCAGGGCGCATCAAGTGGTTCTCCATTTGAGCGCTGTCCCTTGCGCTGTCGTAGAGGACATCCCCCTGCAAGTCCATAATGGTCACACGCAGGTGCTCCGGACTGAAACTATTCTTCAGATAGTCAGCCATAAACGAATTCCAAAGAGTGTCCGGCGTGGCCTGAAGTTTATAATAGAGGTCCTCATTATAATCCTGCAACTGCAGGTTGAGCAATTCTATCTTGTAGGTCTTTTCCCGTTGATATTGGAAAGCAATGACGCTCACCGCAAAGACGAGGAACAACAGGATGACCGACAGGAACAACCTGCGGCTGAACGAGAGGTAACGGCGTATGTTATTCGGCTTCAAAGCAGTACCCATATCCCAAGCGTGTTACGATGCATTTGCCATAATTCCCGATTTTCTTTCTCAGGCGGGTGATGTTTACATCGATGGTTCGGTCCAGCACGTACACTTCGTCGCTCCACACCTTGTTGAGAATGTCCTCGCGCGAGAATACCCGTCCTTTGTTTTGGAGAAGGAGTTTCAGTATCTCGAATTCCTTTTTGGTGAGAGGCACTTCTTCTCCATCGATAAGCACTTTCTTCTTCACAATGTCCAATGTGAGGGTCTTGTACGTCAATTGTTCTACCGGCTGGTCGAACTCGCCCATATTGGTGCGGCGCAACACGGCCTTGACGCGTGCGGCCACTTCGCGCAGAGAGAAAGGTTTCGAGATGTAGTCGTCGGCTCCTAGGTTGAAGCCCGTCACGGTGTCGTTCTCCGTGTCCTTGGCGGTGATGAAGATGATAGGTATCTGTGCCGTCTTGGGGTCTTGCTTCAACATGCGCGCCATCTTGAAGCCCGATATTTCGCCCATCATCACGTCCAGCAGAAGCAGGTCATACTTGCTGAGGTCCATGCGCAGGGCTTCTTCGGCTGAGTTGGCCGTATCCACCACGTAATCTTCATTTTCGAGGTTGAACTTCAGAATCTCGCACAAGTCTTCTTCATCGTCTACGACTAATATTTGAAATGTTTTCATGTGTCGATGCTTTTGTTATATCAGTTACAAATGTATGTTTTATTTTTTAGCAATGCAAAAGTGAGGTCTTTTTATTACGTAGGCATGAAACAGATGTTACATTTTTGTTACGGAGCTTGTGGAAAACACATAGGAATGTTAACTTTGCAGGCAGTAAACGGGAATTAAAATATCATTCTTATATGAAAGAGACGAAACGTTTTATAGCCCCCGGAGCCTGGTTTGCCATGGATTACCCGGCAGACTGGACAGAATTTGAGGATACGGCCGAAGCCTTCCTCTTCTATAATCCCGATGTATGGACGGGCAATTTCCGCATATCGGCCTATCGGGGGAACGCTACCTTCGGGCGGGATTCGGTGGAGCAAGAGTTGCGTGAGAATCCTTCGGCCCAGCGGATAAAGATAGGAGAGCGCGAGTGTGCCTATAGCCAAGAAATGTTCATGGAGGAAGGTACGTACTACGTGTCGCATATTTGGGTGCTGGGTATCGGCGACCTTGCCTTCGAGTGTACCTTTACCACCGGGCGGGGAAAGCCTGTGGATGAAGCCAGGCAAGTCATCGCCTCCTTACAGGTGCGTCAGCCGGGTGTGAAATATCCCGCCGAACTGATACCGGTGCGTGTATCTGAGATTTATCAAATAAACGAGGCTTACGAGTGGGTGGAAAAGACCGTGAAGGATGTGCTGAAGAAGGATTTCCAGGGCATGGAGGAAGATGTGCAAGCCATGCAAGAGCTGGTGGACAAGGGCGTGATAGCTCCCAAGAAGAAAGAGCATTGGTTGGCCTTGGGCATCGTGCTGTGCGTCATACTGAATAACGAGGTGGATGGGCTGGAGTGGCGCACGCTCATCGATGGAAACCGCGAGGCTCCCGTCTTGCTCAACCTGACCACCGGCACGTGGACAGACCCCATGAAACTGGTGTGGAGTAAGGTGAAAGCGGGCGAACCGGTCAATCTTCCCGAGGCGTATGCGTCCGCTCTTTAAGTCCGGTCAATGGTTTTGTTTCGCCAAGGAGACGCTTTTGTTTCGTGAAGGCGAGGCCAATGTTCCGCCAAGATGAACCCCAAACCAATAAAGAATAAGAAGTATTCAATATCATTCGCTTATACCATATTATATATATTATGACTCCAATCCTACAGGTAGAAAACTTGACCAAATCATTTGGCGACCGGGTGCTGTTCGAGGACATCTCCTTCGGCCTGGCCGAGGGGCAGCGGGTGGGACTCATCGCCCGCAACGGAAGCGGGAAGACCACCCTGCTCAACATCCTTGCCGGCAAGGAAGGGCATGATTCCGGCACCGTCACCTATAGGCGCGACTTGCGTATGGGCTACTTGGAGCAGACACCACACTATCCGGCCGAACTGACCGTGCTCCAGGCCTGTTTCCACTACGGGCGAGACCATAACGAGGAACACGAGCTGAAGGCCAAGCAGATACTTTCCCAACTCAAGATACGCGACTTCGACCAGCGTGTGGGCAACCTCTCCGGAGGCCAGCTGAAGCGTGTGGCGCTGGCCGACACACTCATCAGCGAGCCTGATTTCCTTATGCTGGACGAGCCTACCAACCACCTTGATTTGGATATGACCGAATGGCTGGAGGACTATTTGCGCCGCACCAACGTGACCCTTCTCATGGTGACGCACGACCGTTACTTCCTCGACCGCGTATGCTCCGGCATTCTGGAGATAGACAACCGCACCCTCTATGCCTACAAAGGCAATTACTCTTACTACCTGGAGAAACGCCAGGAGCGCATCGATGCCCACAACGCCGAGGTGGAGCGTGCCAACAATCTCTACCGTACGGAGTTAGAGTGGATGCGCCGTATGCCCCAGGCCCGTGGACACAAGGCACGCTATCGTGAGGAAGCCTTCTACGAACTGGAGAAGGTAGCCAAGAGCCGCACGTACGACACTCAGGTGCGTCTCGATGTGAAAGCGTCCTACATAGGCAACAAAATCTTCGAGGCCGACCACTTGTGCAAGTCCTTCGGAGAGTTGAAGATATTGGACGACTTCTCTTACATCTTCGCCCGTTATGAGAAGATGGGCATCGTGGGAAACAACGGCACCGGCAAGTCCACCTTCCTCAAAATTCTGATGGGCATTGAGCAGCCCGATAGCGGTACGTTGGACGTGGGCGAGACCGTGCGCTTCGGCTACTATTCGCAAGAGGGACTCCAATTTGACGAGCAGATGAAGGTGATAGACGTGGTGCGCGCCATCGCCGAAGTCATCGACCTTGGGGGAGGAAGGAAACTCACCGCTTCCCAATTCCTCCAGCACTTCCTCTTCAGTCCCGAAACCCAGCATAGCTATGTCTACAAGCTCTCCGGGGGCGAACGCCGTCGGCTCTACCTCTGCACCGTCTTGATGCGTAATCCCAACTTCCTGGTGCTGGACGAGCCTACCAACGACTTGGACATTGTCACTCTGCAAATCCTGGAGGATTACCTTCAGCATTTTGCCGGATGCGTCATCGTGGTGAGCCACGACCGTTATTTCATGGACAAGGTGGTGGACCATCTGCTGGTGTTCAACGGGCAGGGCGACATCCGCGACTTCCCCGGCAACTACACCCAATACCGTGCCTGGAAGGAAGCCCGCCTCCGCCACGAACGCGAACAGCAGGCCGCTCCCCGTCCGGCACCCGCCGCTAAGGAGACCGCTCCCACCGCCCGTAACGCCAACCGTCCCCGCCGCATGAGCTATAAAGAGAGGAAAGAGTTCGAGGCGTTGGAGCAGGAAATAGCCGCCCTGGAAGCCGAAAAGAAAGCCCTGGAGGAGGCTCTGTGCAGCGGCACCCTCTCCGTGGACGAGCTGACCGAGAAGTCCAAACGCCTGCCCGTGGTGGACGGACTGATAGATGAGAAAACCGAACGTTGGATGGAACTAAGCGAAATAGAAGAATCATGAAAGCGACTCTCACGAACTATCATACACATACGTCCTATTGCGACGGGCGGTGCCAGATGCGCGACCACATCCGTTTTGCCATCGACCGGGGCTTCACTTCCTTGGGCTTCTCCTCCCATGCCCCCTTGCCTTTCCCCACGGCATGGACCATGGAGTGGGACCGCATGGATGAATATCTGGCCGAGTTCCACCGTATGCGCTGTACGTACGGACACCGCATCGAACTGTACATCGGCTTGGAGATAGACTACCTCGATGAGCGTCATAACCCCGCCTTGCCCCGCTTTGCCAATCTGCCCTTAGATTACCGCATCGGCTCCGTCCACCTCTTGCGCGACCCAGAGGGAAGGATTGTTGACGCCGACCTGCCGGCGGATAAGTTCAAACGGATGGTGGAAGAGCATTTTGACGGGGATGTGCGCGAGGCCGTCCGCCAATACTACACCCGCTCCACGGCCATGTTGCGCCATGGAGGATTCGACATTGTGGGGCATGCCGACAAGATACACTATAATGCCTCCTACATGCGTCCGGGCATCATGGACGAGCCGTGGTATGACGCCTTGGTGCGCTCTTACTTCGAGGACATCGCCCGTCAAGGCCTCCAGATGGAGGTCAATACCAAAGCCTATCAGGAGTTGGGCGTGTTCTATCCCGATGCGCGCTATTTCTCCTTTCTGCACGACTTAGGCATCCGCATTCAGGTCAACACCGACGCCCATTATCCCGACCGCATCGACTCCGGACGCGAAGCCGCTCTCCATGCCCTGCGCCGGGCGGGCTATCGGCACGTCATGGAATTGCATGACGGGAAATGGACAGAGGCGGAGTTGTAAGAGGCTCGTGAGTCATCCTCCCACCATTCGTTCCTCTCCGCAGACCCGGACGGTAAGCGGTTCGCCTTCGAGGAGAGTAATATCCGTGCCTTCCTTCGTCACCCGTACACGGAGCGTGCGTTTCCGGAAGTTCAGCCGTAGGGCGTAGCCTTGCCATTTGGAAGGCAACCGGGGAGATAAGCAGAGCGTGCCGTCTATTACGTAAGTCTGTAGGAAACCGCTCACGAGGGCCATCCAGGCACCGGGCATGCTGGTGACGTGCAGTCCCTGTTCGGCTTCGTTGTTATAGTCGTCCAGGTCCATGCGGGTGGCGTGCATGAAGAGGTTGTAGGCCTGCTCCATGTCGCCGATGCGTGCGGCGAGGATGGAGTGGATGTGAGGCGAGAGGGACGACTCGTGTACTGTCATGGGAGCGTAGAAGCGGAAGTTGCGCCGCAGGGTGTCGGTGTCGAAGTTGCGTCCATAGAGATAGAGTCCCAACAACACGTCGGCCTGCTTGATGTAGCACGAGCGCAGGATGCGGTCCCACGACCAGTGCTGGTTCAGCGGGCGTTCCTCCGGAGGGATGGCGGAGGTGTCGCGCAGTTCCTTGTCCATGAAGCCGTCGTTCTGCACGAATATGCCCCGCTCCTTATCCTCGGGCAAGTACATACGGCGGATGATGTCCTCCCAGCGGGCACTCTCCTCCGCGGGATTGAAACCGGTCGTGCGGCAGATGCGGGCGTAGTCCTCCGGACGTTCGGCCGCGATGAGGCGGATGGCTTTCAGGGTGGACTTGAGGCATTGCACGCAGCTGTAGTTCGTGTACCAGTTGTTGTCCACGTTGTTCTGATACTCGTCCGGACCCGTCACACCCAAAATGACATATTGTCCCCGCCGTTCGGAGAACGACACCCGGCGGCTCCAGTAGCGGCATATGGCTATCATCACTTCCAGTCCGCAGGCGGCTATGTAGTCCATGCTGCCCGTGGTACTGGCGTGTCGGGTGATGGCGTGGATGATGATGTTGTTGCGGTGTATCTCCTCGAAAGTAATCTCCCACTCGTTGTGGCACTCGTCCCCGTTGCTGGTCACTTGGGGGTAGAGGGCGGCTCCGCCTCCGATGCCTAAGGCACGGGCGTTGGCGATGGCCTGGGGCAGCTGGTTGTAGCGGTAGCGCAGGAGGTTCTCGGCGATGGGGCGCGAGGTGGCCAGCAGGAAGTAGGGCACGCAGCACAGCTCGGTGTTCCAATACGTATTGCCCCCGTACTTCTCGCCCGTGAACCCTTTGGGGCCGATGTTCAGTCGCGGGTCGTCTCCCCGGTAGGTCTGGTAGAGCTGGAAGATGCAGTAGCGTATGCCTTGCTGGGCTTCGGGGTCGCCTTCGATGGTGACGTCGGCTTCGCGCCAGATGTCCTCCCACGCCCGGCAGTGCTCTTCCGTCAGGGCGTCCCAACCCTTGGCGCATGCCCCGGTAGCGAGTCCGGTACAGGTCTCCACCAAGGCTTTCCGCTCGTAATAGAGGGAGGACGTAATGGCCACGTAGCTTTCGAGGGAAACGGTGTCGCCCGGCTTCACGTCGATGCCCACGCTGAAGCCCACGGTGTCCTCCTTCTCAATACGGATGGGGCTGTGGGGTGTCTCCCGGTGGTTCTTCTCCACCCGGTAGCTGAGGGCGTAGCACACCTGGGCGTCCTCGTGCCGGGTCTGCGTGTGCAGGTAGGCCACGTGGGGCGTGGTGCCTTCGGTCAGGATGTTCCACACGCGCTCGCCCGTCACTTCTGAGTGGTCCTTCAGGTTAGCCTCTATCAGGGGCATGAGGGAGAGTTTCCCGGTGTAGTTCAGCGAAGTAACCCGGTATTTCACCAAGCAGAGGTCGGGCTGTGCCATGTGCGTCAGGTGCTCCACGTGTATGCGCAGGCTCTTGCCGCGGGGCGAAGTCACTTCCATGTCCCGATAAGCGATGCCCCGGCGCATGTCCAGTTCGCGGCTGTATTGGTCGATGCCCCAACGCGCCAGGTCCAGTTCCTCGTCGAAGAGGCGCAGGCGCACGCGGCTCCAGTTGGCGGCGCGGGGAATGCGGGTGTAGTACGTGGGGAAACCGTTCTTCCACCAGCCCGTGCGGGTCTTGTCCAAATAAGGAACTCCGGCCACGAAGCACGCCTGATAGCTGTCGCTGGAGTAAGGCTCTTCAAAGTTTCCGCGCTGCCCGATGCGCCCGTTTCCTAAGCTGAAGACGCTCTCCGTCATGCGGAGGTAGTCGGTGTGGAATCCGTCTTCACGGATGCTCCATTCGTCGGTGATGAGGTATCGTTTCATGGATGTTTCGATTTTGTTTTGTAAATTATTTTAACCATACGCCCGGAGGGGGCTATCCTCACTCCCCACCTTAGGCTACCAAAGGTGGGGAGTTTGCCTACCTAAGGTGGGGAGTTTGCTATGCCCCCGCTACAAGTGCTTGTAGGCCCGTTGGGGAGTTTTCTTCGGTTGTATGATATTCTTACTATTCACGCTTCTTGTTTCTTCTCCTTGATGATGCCCACGCAACAGGCTCCCACGATGAGCATGACGCCCGCCATGACCAGCATGTTAATCTCCGGAGGCAGACCGCCTTCGGGCGTGAAGAGGGCGAGGATGCTTCCACCCAGGGCGGCGGCTACAATCTGGGGCACGCAGATGGTGCCGTTGAAGAGGCCGAGGTACGTGCCCATGTGCCCTCCGCTGAGCGAGTTGGTCAGGATGGTGAAAGGCAAGGCAAGCATGGCCGCCCAGGCGCACCCGATGAGGATGAACGAGACGAACAGCAGGTATTGGTTATGAATGAAGTAGGTGGAGATGAACCCTATGCCGCCCAGCGCGAGGCTGAGGGCGTAGACCACCTTACGGTTCTTGAACAGGGGGATGCACACCGCCCACAGCACCGACCCGATGGCCTGCACGGCGAAGAGCACGCCCACCCAGTTGGCGGCCTCCTGATACTGAAGGCTGGTGGTGTCCAGCACGACACGCTTCACGCCATCCACCAAGGTCTCCGTGACGGGCGCGCCGAACACGTTCGCGGCAATGCTTCCGTTGGTGTACGTCCACATGAACATGAAGGCGAACCAGCAGAAGAACTGCACCAGCCCTACCGTCCAGAATGCCTTGGGCGCACGCACCAGCAGGCGCAACATGCTGACCTTCTCTTTCTCCTCCTCCTGCGTGATGCCGTGGTATTCGGCGTATTCCTTCGGGGGCATTTCCTTCACCTTCACCGAGGTGTAGATGACGCAGAGGATGAGGATGGCGGCGCCGATGTAGA
Source organism: uncultured Bacteroides sp. (assembly GCA_949300425.1). Taxonomy (GTDB): domain Bacteria; phylum Bacteroidota; class Bacteroidia; order Bacteroidales; family Bacteroidaceae; genus Bacteroides. The sequence continues at coordinate 22,664 of CASGED010000059.1, read as the reverse complement.
AAGACCAGATGACCGTGTCCGGTATGACGCCTTGCGCGGCGGTGTTCTTCAGGCCCACCCAGGCGAAGAGGAAGGGGAAGAGGTAGCCCACGAGGCTTCCGGCGTTGCACAGGAAACTTTGGATGGAGTAGGCCAGTCCCTTCTGCTTTTCGTTCACCATGTCGCCCACCATCATCTTGAACGGTTGCATGGCCATATTAATAGAGGTGTCGAGAAACATCAGTGCGAAGAGGCCGAACACCATGGCGGTGCTGACGCTCATGCCGAAACTGCCCGCGTTGGGCAGGAGGCACATCACCAGCACGGCGACGAGCGACCCGATGAACAGGTAGGGGATGCGCCGCCCGAAGCGGCACCACGTCTTGTCGCTGGCCGCTCCCACGAGGGGCTGCACCAGGATGCCCGCCAGCGGGGGCAATATCCAGAAATAGCTCAGACTGTGCGGATCGGCGCCAAGGGTGGCGAATATCCGGCTGATGTTGGCACTTTGCAGGGCGTAGGCTATCTGTACGCCGAAGAAACCGAAGCTGATGTTCCACAGCTTCCAGAAACTTAAATCAGGTTTTGTCTTCATGTGTATGATCGGATTATTTTATTTCGTTGTTCCTCTTACTACCAAGTTTGTCCGCACAATCTTGTTCGGACTCTTCTCCGTGCCGTCCAGCTTCTCTTGCAGGATTTCGAACGCGCTCCGCCCCACTTCCTCGCCATGCTGCTCCACGGTGGTCAGCTTCGGGTCGGTGTTTTGGGCGATGGTGCCGTTCGTGAATCCGCAGATGGACACCTCCTCAGGCACCTTCACGCCCATAATCTTGCAGGCGTAGAGGATGCCCGCGGCGGTCTCGTCATTGATGGCGAAGAAGCCGTCCGGGCGGTCGGGGCGCTCCAGCAGGTCGGGCGTGAGGGCGATGGCCTCTTCCCGCGTGTCGCACAGGAGCATCATGTCCTCTTCCACCGGGATGTGATATTTGCGCAGGGCGTCCAGATATCCGTTGCGCCGGTTCTTGGTGATTTCCAGGTGCGGGTCGGCTCCGTAGAAGCAGATGCGCTTGCATCCCGTCTGTATCATGTACTCCACCGCCGTGAACGAGCCGGCATAGTCGTCCACCACCACGCGCTCGGTGCGTACGCCGGTGCAGATGCGGTCGTAGAAGACGATGGGGATGTTGTTGTCCAGCAATTCCTGATAATGTTCGTAGTGTGAAGTGCCTTTGGCCAGGGAGGCGATGACCCCGCACACCCGGGCCGAAAGGAACGAGCGGGTGATGCTGACTTCCTGCTCGTAGGATTCGTTGCTTTGCGCCACCAAGATGTTATATCCGGCTTGCGAGGCCGCCCGCTCGATGCCGCTCAGCACGCACGAAAAGAAGTGGTGTATCATCTGAGGCACAATGACGCCGATGGTGTTCGTCCGTCCCGCCCGCAAGTTGATGGCTTGTGCGTTGGGCTTGTAGTTATGTTCGCGGGCGTAGGTTTGTATCTGTTCGCGCATGTCGCGGCTGATGTCGGGGTTGTCCTTCAGGGCGCGCGACACGGTGGAGGGCGACACGCCCAAGGCACGTGCGATGTCTTTGATGGTAATCTGCGGTTTATTCATGGCCAAAGGTTTTGTAGCCAAAGATAGGGATTAATTTTTAGTTTGATGCGCCTTTGGCTAAAAACTTCGCAAAAGTAAGCCGAATCCTTTGGCGCGCTTTTATGAGAGGCGGATTATTGGATGCCTGCGTCTTGCAAACGATTGCGCCCGTCCGCTCTCTTCCTTCTCTTTTCTTTTAGGCGTAATGTTTTCCTCATTGATGGTTGTTTATTTCGAAAAGTTAAGTATCTTTGTAGAAATTCTTAATAAATATTACGACCATGAAACATCTCAGTTTGTTCGGCCTCGCGTTGGGGGCTATGTTGTGCTTTTCCGCTTGCGGGAACAATGATAGTAAGGGTGGAGAGGAAACGCCCGTAGTGGATAACGGCTTTGCCAAGGGTGCCGACATCAGTTGGATAACGGAGCTGGAAGCCGGAGGACACCGTTTCTACAATGCCGCGGGCGAGGAGCGGGAGTGTACGGCCCTAATGAAGGAGTTAGGCTTGAACGCCGTCCGCTTGCGTGTGTGGGTAGACCCCAAGGCGCATGATAATTGGTGCAATACGCCCGACATGGTGGCCAAGGCCAAGCGTGCCAAAGACTTGGGCATGGACGTGATGGTGGACTTTCACTATAGCGACTGGTGGGCCGACCCCGGTCAGCAACACAAGCCCGCTTCCTGGAAGGGTCTGGCTTTGCAGGACTTAAAGGCCGCCATTGCAGAACATACCACCGAGGTTCTCCAAGCATTGAAAGCGGCAGGGGTTACACCCAAGTGGGTGCAGGTGGGCAACGAGATTCGTCCGGGCATGCTTTGGGATGAAGACCAGGCTCTGAGCGGCGCTTCCTATGATATCCGTGCTTGCGATGTGAAGGAGTCGAACACCACTTCTACCGAGATAAAATACCGTGCCAACTGGACCAATCTGGCCGCTTTCATCAACACGGGTTATGATGCCGTGAAGTCAGTCTTCCCCGAAGCCATCGCCATCGTACATTTGGATAACGGCTATGACGCCGAACTTTACACGTGGTTCTTCGACGAGTTGAAGAAGAACGGAGGCAAGTGGGACATGATAGGTATGTCCATCTATCCTTATTGGACGATGATGGAGCACCCCGAATATACGCCGGAGCGCACCATCACGGAGTGCATTGCCAACGTGAAGAGCGTGAGTGCCCGCTACGGATGTGACGTGATGATTGTGGAGACGGGTATGCAGTGTGCCGACAAGCAAGGCAAGCTGGCCGCCGACTCCGTTCTTCAGGCCGGCAAAGAACAACTGGCCCGCTTGATAAGAGAGAGCCGGGACAACACGGGCGGCAAGTGCAAAGGCGTCTTCTATTGGGAGCCGGAGTGCAAGCCCAGCCAATATGCCTTGGGAGCGTTTACGGAGGACGGTCGTCCTACGGTGATTATGGATGCGTTTAAAGAATAATGATATTATGAATAAGAAATTATTAATAGCGTTTTGTTGCGCTTTGTGTTCCTTAGGAAGCCTGGCGCAACGTTCGGAAACCCTGCTCGAAGAGGGGTGGAAGTTTACGAAGGGCGATGTGGCCGGTGCCGCAAGCATCGCTTTCGACGATAGTGGATGGGAGTCGGTGACCGTGCCCCACGATTGGGCCATCTACGGACCCTTCGACCGCAAGCATGACTTGCAGGAGGTAGCCGTCACTCAGAACTTCGAGACGCAGGCCACGGTTAAGACGGGACGTACGGGCGGTTTGCCTTACATGGGCGTGGGTTGGTATCGTACCACCTTCAACACCACGCCGGGCAAGCAAGTCACCCTGTTGTTCGACGGAGCCATGAGCGAAGCCCGTGTGTATGTCAACGGGCAGGAAGTATGCTTCTGGCCATACGGCTATAATGCTTTCCATGTAGACGTGACTTCGTATCTGAATAAAGACGGGAAGGATAACACCTTGGCCGTGCGTTTGGAGAACCAGCCCCAATCCTCCCGTTGGTATCCCGGCGCTGGCTTGTATCGCAACGTGCGCCTGATTCAGACCGACCCCGTCCATGTGCCCGTATGGGGGACACATCTCACTACACCATACGTTTCCGAAGCCTACGCTTCTGTCCGCCTGAGCACCACCATCGCCGGTGCCGAGGGCAGGGACGTGCGCATCCTGACCGAGATTATCGACCCCGAAGGTAAGGTGGTAGCTACGAAAGACCATTTGCGCCGGGTGAATTCGGGCATACCTTTCGAGCAAAATCTTCTGGTGAATCAGCCTAAACTCTGGTCGCCCGAGACACCTTATTTATATAAGGCCGTTTCCAAGCTCTATCTCAACGATAAATTGGTAGACACGTACACCACCCGCTTCGGCATCCGCAGCATCGCCATCGTGGCCGATAAGGGCTTCTTGCTCAATGGCAAGCTGCGTAAGTTCCAAGGCGTGTGCAACCACCATGACTTGGGTCCCTTGGGATCCGCCATCAATGTGGCCGCCTTGCGCCGCCAACTCACCTTGCTGAAGGACATGGGATGCAATGCCATCCGCACCTCCCACAACATGCCTGCCCCCGAACTGGTGGAGCTTTGTGACGAGATGGGCTTCATGATGATGGTGGAGCCTTTCGACGAATGGGACATCGCCAAGTGTGAGAACGGCTACCACCGCTTCTTCAACGAGTGGGCGGAGCGCGACATGGTGAACATGCTGCACCATTTCCGCAACAATCCTTCTGTAGTGATGTGGAGCATCGGAAACGAAGTGCCCACCCAATGCAGTGCCGAGGGGTATAAAGTGGCCGCTTTCCTGCAAGGCATTTGCCATCGTGAAGACCCCACGCGCCCTGTGACTTGCGGCATGGACCAAGTCACCTGCGTGCTCAACAATGGCTTTGCCACCTTGCTTGATGTGCCGGGCTTCAACTATCGCACCTTCCGCTATCAGGAGGCTTACGATCTTCTGCCCCAGTCGGTGGTGCTCGGTTCGGAAACCTCTTCTACGGTTAGCTCACGGGGCGTGTATAAATTCCCCGTGGAGTTGAAAAAGCAGGCCGTGTACGAGGACCATCAATCCTCCGGTTATGACCTTGAGTCTTGCTCGTGGAGCAATGTGCCCGATGAAGACATGGCCCTGGCCGATGACTATCCTTGGACGATGGGCCAATTCGTGTGGACAGGCTTCGACTACTTGGGTGAGCCTTCGCCTTACGACACCGATGCTTGGCCAAGCCATAGCTCCGTGTTCGGCATCATCGACCTGGCCAGCATTCCCAAAGACCGGTATTACTATTATCGGAGCCTTTGGAACAAGCAAGCCAACACCTTGCACGTGCTTCCCCACTGGACGTGGCCGGGACGTAAAGGCAAGGTTACTCCCGTATTTGTCTACACCAATTATCCCGAAGCCGAACTCTTTGTCAACGGTAAAAGCTATGGCAAGCAACGTAAACTGTCGGCTGACGAGGCACGCGCCTTGCAGGGCAAAGATTCCTTGTGGTTGCAACGCCGTTATCGCCTGATGTGGACGGACGTGGTGTACGAGCCGGGCGAACTGAAGGTGGTGGCTTATGATAAGAACGGGCAAGTGGCCGAAGAAAAGACAGTGCGCACCGCCGGACGTCCCCATCACTTGGAACTGGTGCCCGACCGCGCCGAGCTTACGGCCGATGGCAAGGACTTGGCCTACGTCACCGTGCGTGTGGTTGACAAGGATGGTAACCTCTGTCCCTTCGATGACCGCTTAGTGAACTTCTCCGTGACCGGAGCCGGCACATATGCCGCCGGAGCCAATGGCAATGCCGCCAGCCTCGACCTCTTCCACCTGCCCAAGATGCATGCTTTCAGTGGCCAACTGACGGCCATTGTGAAAGCGGGTAAAGAAGCGGGTGAGATTGTGTTGGAAGCCAAGGCACGGGGCGTGAAGTCCGCGAAACTGGTTTTGCGGGCAATAAGGTGAGATGCTGATAAAAAGAAATGAATAGACATATTAAATTGATAATCGTTCTGTTAGGAGTTGTTTATGCGTTCCCCGCCGGAGCGCAAAACAACCCTTATAAGATTAATGACGAGTTGTATGCGAAATATCGGCGTGTGATGAAATATCGCACGGATTCTTGCTGTGTCCCTATGTCCGACTCGCTTTACGAGGATGCTGTTCGTCTGGGCGATAAGAAAGCAGCATGCATTGCTTTGACAACTCCGGTGACTTATTACTTCTCTGTCAATGATTCCCTCCTGTTTGACAAGGCCGTACGTCGTCTTCAAGTAGTGTCGAGGCGTAATGGGTATCTGCAATATTATTATTTTGCTTGTAATGATTATATAACTTTCATGATTCGCAACGGATATAGCCTGAAGGCGTTGCAACTTGCTGGTCAGATGCGTGAACAGGCTTTGGCGGATGACCATGACTATGGCTTTTATACTTGTATCCGTGCGCAGGGAAATATTTATTTTTCCCGTGGCGACAATGGACGGGGAGCCGCTTGTTACCGGGAGGCGTACAAGTTTCAGCAAAAGCATCTTCCCGAACAAGATCCGTCGTCCTTGCTACGTTATTTGTCCAGTTATTATCAGACGTTTAATGATTCGTTGGATTTGGCTATGGATTATGCCCTGAAAGCGGAGAAAGAGGCAAAGATATACGACTCGCGTATTTCCGCCCGTATCGAGCAATGTAAGATACTTTTTAATATGGAAAAATATGACGAGTTTCTGAAGCTGTATGACGAACTAAAGAAGATAATGGACGAAAACGGACGGGTAAAACAGGAAGACATATTTAAGTTACGCTCTTATCGGGCTATATTGGAAAAAGATTGGGACAGGGCTTGTTATTGGGCTTCCCAATTAGGAGTGGCGGATAACCGTGCGGGACTTCTGATGCGGATTTTTGCCCAAAAAGGCGATTATTGCAAGGCGTTGTTTTATAGCAAACAACTTCGTCACTATAAAGACAGTGTGAACAATCTGTTGCACAGTAGCGATTTGGCTGAGATGACTGTACAATTGGATCAAGAACGCATACGTCGTGAAGCGCGTGACTTGGAGTTGAAAAATACCTCCCTGATATTGAAGAATACGCAATTGGAGTTGGATCAGGCCAAGAATCAAGCCACAATAGAGAAAGCCCATGCCGAGAATAGCCGCCTGACACTGGAGAACAGCCGGTTGGAGTTGGAGCGTATGAATGGAGAGTTGGAGCGTCAAAAGGCCATTCAAAAAGAAGAGCAGATGAAGTCCGAAGCGCGCATTGCCATACTGGGCGTCACGTTGATGTCGTTGTTTGTCATTTCGTGTTTGCTTGCCGTGTATCTGTATCGGCGTCGGAAGTTGTTGGTGGTTCTGAAGGAAAGTAATGAAGAACTGATTGTGGCTCGCGATAAGGCTGAGCAATCGGACAGGATGAAAACACAATTCATTCAGAACATGAGCCACGAGATACGTACTCCTCTCAACGCCATCGTAGGATTCTCCCAATTACTGACCGCTCCGGGCATGCAGTTGGGAGATGAAGACAAGGCGGAGTTTAGCCGGCTTATCCAGCAAAACTCTGATTTGCTTACTACGTTGGTCAATGATGTCTTGGATTTGGCAAGTTTGGAGAGTGGCAAATACACCATGCACTTGGCTTCGTGCCGGTGCAACGATGTGTGCCGGGCGGCTCTCGCGTCGGTTCACCATCGCGAGATTCCGGGTGTGGAGTTGAAATTCACTTCCGAAGTAAGTGATGATTTTACTCTATTCACCGATGGAAAACGACTCCAGCAGGTGCTAATCAATTTCCTGACCAATGCGGAGAAGTATACTTCCGCGGGCGAGATACATGTACATTGTTCTTTGTCCGAGATACCGGGCAAAATAACCTTCTCTGTAGCGGATACCGGTCCCGGAGTGCCGACTGATAAGGTAGACCTGATATTTGAACGTTTCTACAAATTGGATGACTACAAGCAAGGCACGGGCTTGGGGTTGAACATCTGCTCGGCTATAGCCGAACGTCTTCATGGAGAGGTGCGGTATGATAAGAGTTATACGCATGGGGCGCGTTTCGTGTTTATACATCCTTTGGATTTGAAGGCTCCGCAGGTGGTGGAATCATTGGAAATGGGAGTGAAAAGGAGCGTATGAAGAAATTTGTCTTTGGACTCTTGGGGATGTTGATGGTGGTTGGTGTCTTGTCGGTAAAGGCGCAGACCAATCCGTATAAGATAGACGACAGGTTGTATCCGCTTTATCTTCATGCTTTCAAGTACCGCACCAGTTCGCGATGCATTGCTTTGTCTGACTCGCTCTTCCATGAGGCTAACCGTTTGGGGGACAAGAAGGCGGCTTGCTTGGCGAAGGTTGTCCCGATGTCTTACTACATGAATACAAGCGATTCGCTTGCGTTGCTTCGTGCGGTTCGTGAGTTGCAAGCCGTGTCAAAACGGAACGGATATCTGCAATATTATTACCACGGTTACAACAGTTATATTATTTGGCTTCTGAGGAGGGGGCATTTGCTTCAGGCGTTGGATCTGACCAAAACAATGCGCCGTGAGGCCGAGGCGGACAACAGCGCTTTCGGTTTCTATTCATGTATCCGTCGTCAAGGAGACATATACACGATGCGTGGCGATGCACGGAGGGCAGTGGCGTATTACCGGGAAGCGTTGAGGTTTCAACTCAAATATTTGCCCGAGCAGGATCCTGCTGCGTTTTATGACAATATTGCCAAATACTACCGGGAGACAGGTCATCCGGACAGTTTGCAGTTGGCGTATAACTATGCGTTGGAGGGCGTGCGCCGGGCCAAAAGCTACGAGACTCGGACGGCTTCCCGTATGGAGTTGTGTCTTGTATTGTTCCAGATGAGGCGTACTGACGAGTTCATTTGTCTATACGACTCGTTGAAAGAGGAAATGGACAAGATGGGACGTGTGCAGATGAACAGAATCATTCTTTTGCGCGCTTGTCGGGCCGCGGTGGAGCACAGGTGGGATGATGCCGTCAAGTGGGCTTGTCAGCAAGGCTCCAAAGGCAATGTCTATTCGCTTTTGCGTAATATTTTCATGTATAAAGGAGATTATGAGAAAGCTTTCCGCTATGACCAGATATACAACAAGTATTGTGACAGCATCGCGCGCCAGGCTCAGTCTGTCGATGTAGCCGAGATGGCAGTGCTTTTGGCGGATGAACGGATGAAGATGGAAGCGCAGGATCTGGAGATGGAACATGCCATGCTGATGTTGAAGAATACGCGGCTGGAGTTGGAACAGGTTCGTTTGCAAGCCACTATCGAAAAAACGCATGCCGAGAACAGCCGTTTGACGTTGGAGAACAGCAATTTGGATTTAAAACGATTGAATAGTGGCTTGGAAAGGCAGAAGGTCGTCCGGCGGGAGGCGCAGATGATGTCCAATACCCGGATTGCCTTGTTGGTTTTAGGATTGGGATTTCTTGCCGTTTTTATCGGTCTGTTACTTTTCCATGGTTATCGGCACCGGGTTTTGGTGTTGGCTTTGAAGGCTATCAATCGGGATTTAATCGTGGAGCGTGACAAGGCCGAACAGTCGGACAAGATGAAAACCGAATTCATGCAGAATGTGAGTCACGAGATACGTACTCCCCTGAATGCCATTGTGGGATTTTCGCAGTTGCTCACCGCACCGGGTATACAAGCCTGCGACCAGGATAAAGGTGAATTTTGCGAGACTATACAACGGAACTCCGATTTGCTTGCCAGTCTGATAAACGATATGTTGGACTTGGCCAGCCTGGAAAGTGGCAAGAATGTCATGCATATAGCGTCCTGCAAGTGTAACGATGTGTGTCGTGCCGCCCTTGCTTCGGTTCAGCACCGTAAGCCTTCCGGCGTGAATTTATACTTCACTTCCGAAGCGGATGATGATTATCAATTGGTAACGGATGGCATCCGTATTCAGCAGGTGCTTATCAATTTTCTCACCAATGCGGAGAAAAACACTTCCGAAGGTGAGATACATTTGCATTGTTCGTTGTCCGAAGTTTCCGGGCGGGTTACCTTTTCTGTGGCGGACACAGGTCCCGGAGTGCCGGCCGATAAGGTGGACTGCATATTCGAGCGGTTTATCAAGCTGGACGCTTTCAAGCAAGGGACAGGCTTGGGCTTGAATATTTGCCGTGTCATAGCCGAACGCCTTCAAGGCGAGGTGAAGTATGACCTCAATTATACCCGGGGTGCCCGTTTCTTGTTGATGTTACCATTGGGTGAGAGTGCCGCTTAGTCTGATTCCGTATCTTTCCCTGCCAGCCAGGTATCTATCAGGCGTCGTGCGATGCTCAGCTTCTTGGGTAGTTCGGGCAGATTGTCCCGATGGTAGAAAGCGCCTGCGCTTAGCTCGTCGTCTTGTAGCTTTATCTCTCCGCTTTCGTAGTCGGCAAAGAAGCCTACCATCAATCCGCTGGGGTAAGGCCAGGGTTGGCTGTCAAAATAGGTGATGTTTCGGATGGTGAGTCCTGTTTCTTCCATGACTTCGCGTCGTACGCATTGTTCCAATGTCTCGCCCGCTTCGAGGAAGCCTGCTACCAGGCCAAAAAATGTGCCCCGGAAATTGCGGGCGTGTACCAGCAGGACTTCATCGCCCCGGCGTACCAGTACGATAATGGCGGTGGAGACGGGTGGATAAAGTTCGTAGCCGCATTGGGGACATTTCTTCATGATGTCCGTCTGTTGTTCGGTAGGTGTCCCGCACACGGGGCAATAGCGGCTGTGCGTGTCCCAATACAGAATCTGGAAAGCTTTTCCCGCTGCCCGGTAATCTTCCGGCGACAGGTAGTCGAACGAAGCCCGGAGGCCTTGCATAGTCCATTGGTTGGTTTCAGCCAGCGGATGGTCTATGGCAAACGTGTGTATATATCTCCCCGTAGGTAGCAGCACACGGTGTATTTTCTGCTCATGAGGCGGGGAAAAAGGAGGACGCATACCACCGGGTATAGTGCATTTCCCGTCTTCCTTCTTCTGCATCAGCAAGTTATCTTTAAAGAAAATATACCATTGTGTAGGCGATGAGTATTCCATTGTTTATTTATTTCTTTGTTTCCTGATAAAATCCTCTATGACCGGATAAATCTCTTCGGGTGTGTGCAGGTCACGGCTGGCTTGTTCAAGAGGACACCAGCCCGTGTGATCGCGGTTGATGATGTGGTGTACCGCTTCATCATATTGGACGGGGATGCCGGCTTCCTGCAACAGCCGGAGAGCCGGTTGGCTGATTGTGTGTACGCTGACTTCTTTTACTTGGCCCAATACCATCAACGTGGCGGCGGCTTTCCCGATGACCTTGTCTGCCACGGAGGCTTCGTGCAGGAAAGCCGCGTCTTCTTGCAACAAGTCGTAAAGGTCGGCCACACCCCGGCGCGTGAACGTGCGGATGTGGTCGCCCTGGGCTATGACGCAGGAGTAGCCTCCTTCGTCCAATATGTCAATAAGCCACTTCATTATTACAACGTTTCTTGCTTCAGTTGTTCTACGTAAGCGTCAATACGGTGCAGCTCTTTCGGGATGTCGATGCTTTGCGGGCAGCGCGGGTTACATTGTTCACATCCGATGCAATGGCTGGCCTGGCGCAGGCGGGGTACACTGCGGTCGTAACCTATCAGGAAAGCGCGGCGTGCCTCGCGGTAGTTGGCGTTTTCCTTTGAGGTGGGCAAGTTCCCTTCGTTGACACATTTATTATAGTGGAGCAACACGGCGGGGATGTCGATGCCATATTCGCAGGGCATGCAATACTTGCAGTCGTTGCAGGGTATCGTGGGGTATTGCTTCATCAGGTCCGCCGTCTGGTAGAGGAACTGGAAATCGTCCTCGGTCAGCGGTACAAGCGGGCAATACGTGCGCAGGTTGTCCTGCAAGTGCTCCATGTAGGTCATGCCGCTCAGCACTGTAAGCACGCCGGGGAAAGAGCCTGCATAACGGAAAGCCCAGGAAGCCACACTGGCCTCGGGGTTGCGTTGCTTGATGCGCTGGATGAGATGTTCGGGCAGCTTGGAGAGCCGTCCGCCCAAAAGCGGCTCCATGATGACGGCAGGGATGTTTCGTTTTTGCAACTCCGCATAGAGGTAGTCGGCGTTCACGTTCCGTCCCGAAGCATAACGCCAATCCACGTAATTCATCTGGATTTGCACGAAGTCCCAGTGTACCTGGTCGTGCATGGCCAGCACTTCGTCGAACACTTCCTTGGTGCCGTGGAAGGAGAAGCCCAGGTTGCGGATGCGTCCGGCCTCGCGTTCCTTCATCAGGAAGTCTATCATGCCATTCTCGATGTAGCGCCCGCGGAAGGTCTTGATGCCTCCGTTACCGATGGAGTGCAGCAGGTAATAATCTATATAATCCACCTGCAACTCCCGGAAGGAGCGTTCGTACATGGCGATGGAGTTTTCGCGCGTATAGTTGGAGAAGTTGGAGAGCTTCGTGGCGATGAAGAATTTGTCGCGCGGATGGCGTTTCAGGGCAATGCCGGTAGAACGCTCCGACCAGCCTTGCACGTACACCGGGGATGTGTCGTAATAGTTCACTCCGTGCGCCATGGCATAGTCGATGAGTTCGTTTACGGCGTCCTGGTCGATGACGTTTTCTCCCTTTTTCGCCGTGGGCAGAGTGGGCCAGCGCATGCAGCCATATCCTAAGAGGGACACTTTGTCGTGGGTACGCGGATTCTCCCGCATCGTCATTTTGTCCGTGGGGATTTCGCCTTGCGCCTGAGGAGCGTCGGGCGAGGTGGTTTGCTTGGGTGTGCATCCGGCCAAGCCCAAGGCGGAAGTGGCCGTACTGATGCCTACGATTTTCAGGAAATCGCGGCGGGATATGTCGTTATGATTCTTTTCGTTCATGTCGTTATGATGCTATTGAGGTAATACATATATTATTATATGATACGATGCCGTTCGTGTCCTTCCACATAGATGGCGCTGAACGGACGGGCCGGGCAGAGGTTCTCACACGCTCCGCATCCGATGCAACGCTCGGTGTCTATAACCGGTATTTTTACCGATTCAGGATTGGAAGCGTCCGAAGGCACCATGCTGATGGCGTCCGTGGGGCAATGGCGGGCACAGTTGCCGCACTCTACCCCGTCGGTCAAGGGGATGCAGTTCTTCTTAATCCATACGGCGTGACCTATTTGGATGGCTGATTTATCGGCTAAAGAAATCAGGTGGATGGCGTCCGTGGGACAAACCTCGGCGCATTTCGCACACTCCGGACGGCAATAACCTCGCTCGTAGCTCATTTCCGGTTGCATCAGTGTCAGCAGCCCGGTGGAGGGACGTAACACCTCGTTAGGGCACACCGACACGCAGAGTTGGCAAGCCGTGCAATGCTGGGCAAAGTTGTTCAAGCCTTGTGCGCCGGGAGGCACAATGGGTGTTTGGCGTTGGGGTTTCTTCTTATCAATAATGGTAGCCAATCCGCCATCTACCTTCATTTCTTGGGCTTTCAGCACGGCCGTTGTGGCGGCTAAAGCCGTTGCGGTCAGGAAAGTGCGGCGCCCTACTCCTTCGGCTTCGGCCACCGGGGCACTTTGCCCGGAGTTCTGAGCACTTTTGACGTCCTCTTTGCGGGAGATTGTCTGAGTTGGGCTTTTATGGGCATAACGGATGGCCCCCTTATGACATTTGTCGATGCAATCCATACAAGCCACGCAACGGCTGTAGTCTATCTGATGGCTCTTGATGTCGATGCACGAGGCTTTGCAGTTGCGTGCGCAGAGGTTGCAGTTGACACACTTGTCCGTGTCGATGACCGGCTTCAACCAGGAATATTTGGCCAAGACGCCCAGCAGGGTGCCCACCGGGCAGATGGTGTTGCAGTACGTGCGTCCGCCCCGCCAGGCCAATACGATAAGTACGATAAGAGTCACGAGGGCGATGATGAACGTGGGCATACTTTTTATCCACACCGTCGTCTCGTAGAAAGCATAGCTGTCAGCCCGCTCGGCGAAGTAAGCCAGCAGGTCGTTCCCCCATTGGTAGACAGGCGCGAACAGGTTGCTGGCGATACGCCCGTAGGAACTGTAAGGAGCCAACAGGGCCGCCAATGAACCTACTCCGGCCAGCATGGCTATACCGAATGCCGCCAATACTCCATAGCGCAACCACGAAAGGGCGGGCGAGTAGGTGTAGCGGTTCTTCTTGCGCTTCTTGGAGAACCAGGCCATCATATCCTGCATCACGCCCAAAGGGCAAATGACCGAGCAATAAACACGCCCCAACAGGAGGGTAAGCACGATGAGTCCTACCACCACTCCTACATTGAGCGCCAACAAGGCGGGAAGAAATTGAATCTTTGCCATCCAGCCGAACCATGCGTGAATGCTCCCCGTAAAGTCGAGGAACAGCAAGGTTATCAGCGTAAAGAATACAATGGCAAGCGTCAGTCTGATTTTACGTAACATAACTTTTTTGATTGAACGATTTTGTCTTTTTGTATTTGTTGGGACAAAAATAATCAAAAAAGAAGAATCTTGTAGGCATGTGTTACTTGTATTTGTACCCGTATTACGGTTTTTTAAAGAACGGAATAACGATGTCTTATCAGAATTTTGTCGACAGGAACCGGATTCCCCTCTACGGAATTACGCTTTTTGGGGATAATTGGTTACAAACGATAAACTAATCATGTGGTTGTTTGTGTATATTTATAATCAGTTGGCCTTCGCTCTGTAAAATCCTCTCAGGAAATGCTTTCGGCAAGGGTTCGGGAATGTTTCTAACCTAAGGGCCGAATGTTTCTAACATTCCCCCTCTATGTTAGTAACATTGGCCGCCTGTGTTAGTAACCTGAAACCGACATCCGGCCGGGAATGACAATTCCCTGTCTGTTCTTTTATGTTGGATGGGTAATGCTTTCTGAAGCGTTAATCTTTACATGCGTGAGGAGCGGCCCTGCGATAGGCCAGGCTTGTTGGCAGGAAGTCCGTCCTTATTTCATCGCTGAATCATCGAACGACAAAGGGAGCAAGTCTCTTGCGCTCTTCACTTCGTAGATGCCTTGCCGGCCGTAGAGCAGGATGCGCATGGGCCGGGCGAAGCGGCGTTCCACCTCAATCATCACCTGTCGGCAAGCGCCACAAGGAGAAATAGGATCGTCCAGGAACTCGCCCCGTTCGTTGCGTGCGGCAATGGCGAGGGTGTCGACCGCTTGGTCGGGGTATTGGGCGTTGGCGTAGAAGAGCGTCGTGCGTTCGGCGCAGAGACTTGAAGGGGAAGCGGCGTTTTCTTGGTTAGAGCCGCTCACCACGGTTCCGTCCGCCAGGCGGGCGGCCGCTCCTACCGAGAAGTGGGAATAAGGCGCGTAACTGCGGTAGGTCGCCTCGCGCGCGGCGTCTGTCAGTTGGCGGTCGGCTTCGCAAAGTTCTTCGTACGTATAGTTTTTCAGTTCAATGTGTAAGGTCTGCTCTTTCATGGCTATAAAAGTTCTAGGGTTATGGACGGCGCTTGTGCGGGCGATGAGGCTTTTCCGGGAGGGACGCGGGCCGCTCGCTTTTCTTGAACGAGTCCATGTACACCAGCCTCCCGTTTTCAAATCGGATGATGGTTACGGTTGGCTCATTGTCCAACGGGTTAAGCATTTTGTTGTATTCCCATTCTTCCAAATCGTAGTTGATGCGCTTGTAATCCGGGTTGCCCAGCGTCCGGATTACTTCTTTGGGGGACATGCCTTGTCTGATGTCGTTCAGCGCGCTTGCTTTGGGATAAAACAAGTGGGAACATCCCATGAGTAAACCTGCGCAGCAGACGAAGCCAATCAGATGTCTCATAAACGTTTTCATCATTGTCTTTCATTAAAAAGATTGTTTCTTGCGAGGTCAAAAGTAATCATTTTCTCTTGTTTTTGTGCTCGTCTTGCACTAATAATTAATAAAACGATTGTTTTTCTCGATTCTTTTGCAGATTTTTGCGGTTCATTCAAACGATTTGCGAACTTATGAGACAGATAATGCGCCACGGGATTCTTTTCCTTTTCTTGTTGTTTTGTGTGTCGGCATCCTTGCAGGCCCAGCGCCGCAATTCCCGATACAATAGTTATATAAAGGAATACGCTCCCTTGGCTGTGGAACAGATGAAGAAGTATAAGATTCCCGCCAGCATCACCTTGGCACAAGGATTGCTGGAGAGCGGGGCGGGTACCAGTTCCCTGGCGCGCAAGAGCAACAACCACTTCGGCATCAAGTGCCATAGCACGTGGCGCGGGAAGAAAGTGTATTATGACGACGATGCTCCCAAAGAGTGCTTCCGTGCCTACCGCAAGGTGGAGGACTCCTACGAGGACCATTCCAAGTTCCTCACCGAAGGTTCCCGTTACCGGTTCCTCTTCGACCTGAAGATAACCGACTACAAAGGCTGGGCCAAGGGCCTGAAGAAGGCGGGCTATGCCACGGACCGTTCCTACGCCAACCGCCTGATAACCATCATTGAGGACTACGAACTATATAAATATGACAATCAAGGCATGAGCAAACGGGAGGCTCGCAGGCTGGAAAAACTCTTAAAGAAGAAACCTTGGCTCGCCAATCCGCATCAGGTGTACATCGCCAACGGACTGGCCTACGTCGTAGTGCGCGAGGGTGACACGTTCAAACTCTTAGGCGGCGAGTTCGGCATCAGTTGGAAGAAACTGGTGGATTATAACGACCTGCATAAAGAATATGTGCTTGAACCGGGCGACATCATTTACTTGAAGAAGAAGAACAAGAAAGCTCAAAAGCCTTATACCATCCACGTGGTGCGCGACGGCGAGTCCATGCACAGCATTTCGCAAACTTATGGCATCCGCTTGAAGAACCTCTATAAGATGAACAAGAAGAAGATGGAGGAATACGTGCCCGAAGTGGGCGACACGCTCCGTTTGCGCTGAGACGTGTGCCTTTCACACGAAGTTTCACAACCATATTGCCTGTTCGGGAGCCTGAAATCATACACATGAATACAGGCTCTTCCTCTTCATGCAAATAAACTTTCCTATGCCCTTATTTGGCCTTTTAATTCCCCTGTTTTGCCGGTTTGACTGATAATTCGACCTTTTTGACTGATAATTCAACCTTGTGACGTATGATTCGACCTCGATGAATGATATGAAAACCTCTTTTTGTCGGATTTATCGCAATTTTGCAAAGCGACATGAATGATAAAAACATGTTGTTTTGAATTAATATATGTGTAATCTTAAAGTTTGTACAATGAGAGGACAGAGATTCTTTTCAAAAGAGCTTGGCTTTAAGTCGTTCCTTGCATGGATCGTGTGTCTCGCTCTTTGCCTGAACGTGCAACTAGCCAACGCTCAGGGTCAGACAATCAATGTGACAGGTACAGTGAACGATGCCCTTGGGCCGGTCATTGGTGCCAGTGTAGTGGAAAAGGCTAATACAGGGAACGGAACCATTACCGACATGGACGGTAATTTCTCGTTGATGGTGCCTTCGGACGCTACGTTAGTAATTAGTTTTGTGGGTTACGCCACGCAGGAGATTCCTTTGAACGGACGTACTTCTATCAGTGTTAACCTGAAGGAAGATACTGAAATGTTGCAGGAAGTCGTAGTCGTAGGTTTCGGTACACAGAAGAAGGTGAACTTGACCGGTTCTATCGGTATTGCCGATGCTAAAGACTTGGAAGCCCGTCCCGTAAGTAATGCCACACAAGCCTTGCAGGGTTTGGTGCCGGGTCTGCAGATTTCGACCAACACTGGTGAGTTGGACAAGAACATGAGCATCAACATCCGTGGTGCAGGTACTATCGGTGACGGTTCAAGCGGTAGCCCGTTGATTTTGATTGATGGTATGGAAGGTGACTTGAACACAGTTAATCCGCAGGACATTGAGAACATCTCCGTATTGAAGGATGCTGCCGCTGCTTCTATTTATGGTTCGCGTGCGCCATTCGGTGTTATCTTGGTAACGACCAAGAAAGGTAAGTCCGGTAAGGCTACCATTAATTATAACAACAGTTTCCGTTGGGGTAGTCCTATCAACATGCCTGAGATGATGGATTCTTACACGTTTGCCAATTACTACAATCAGGCTGCGTTTAATGGTAACCAAGGTCAGCAGTTCTCTGATGCTGTAATGCGCCAGATGCTTGAGTTCCAAGCAGCCGGTGGCTCCAGTAAAGGCGGTCTGCCTACTGATGGTAATGTTTGGGGTAAGCCCGCAGGTGACCCGTTTACAACTGCGTATGCCAATACGGACTGGTATAAAGAAATCTATAAGGATAGTTCTTTCTCGCAAGAACATAACATGAGCATCAGTGGCGGTAGTGAGAAGATTACGTACTACGCTTCATTGGCTTATTTGGATCAGAACGGTTTGTTGCGTCCGGCTGATGATAAATTGCAGCGTTTCAACGCATCGGCTAAATTCAGTGCCCAGTTGACCGACTGGTTGAAGTTTAATTATAGTGTGCGCTATGTCCGTCAGGACATGGAACGCCCAACCAAGTTCAACAGTGGTTTGTACGAGAAGATTGGTCGTCAGACGTGGCCGAACCTTCCGGTATACGATGAAAACGGCTACTATTTCAATAGTAATGCTGATACACCGGTCATGCAGTTAGCATTGGGCGGTACCCGTAACGTGCAGACCGACAAGACTTATCAGCAGGCTTCATTGGTAATTGAGCCCATTAAGAACTGGGTGACGAACGTAGAGTTCAACTACAGTTTGAATAACGTGGATACGCGTGAAACTGAACTTCCGTACTACAACCATAAAGTAGACGGAAGTGTAGACGATACGCATGGTACAAGCAGTCTTTATCAGGACTATACGAAAGAGACCTACATGAACTGGAACATCTATTCTACCTATTCATTTACTCTCAATGATGTACACAACATGAAGGTAATGGCCGGTTTCCAGTCAGAGGAAATGCGTCAGAAATTCTTTAGTGCCAAAGGTTACGGTTTGCAGGCTGAAGATCTGCCGGAATTGGACTTGATTTCGAATCAGGACGGTCTGGGTGTTGACAAAGTGCCTGAAGTAGGCGGTTATCGCAATGAATGGGCTACAGCCGGTTTCTTTGGCCGTATCAACTACGACTATCAGGGTCGTTACTTGGGTGAGGTTAACTTGCGCTACGATGGTACATCTCGTTTCCGCGAGGGGAACCGTTGGCAGTTGTCTCCTTCGTTCTCTTTGGGTTGGAACATTGCTCAGGAAAGTTTCTGGGAAGATTATTTGGATTATTGCAACCAATTGAAACTTCGTCTTTCTTACGGTGTATTGGGTAACATGAATACCACCGGCTGGTATCCAACGTATCGTGTCATGACTTTGGAATCTGCCAACGGTAGTTGGTTGCAGAATGGAGTGAAACCTAATAAATCGTATGTAGGTGATTTGATCAGTACGTTGCTGACGTGGGAAAAAGTTCGTTCTTGGAACGTTGGTTTAGACTTCGGTTTCTTCAATAACCGTTTGACGGGTTCGTTGGAAGGGTTCGTACGTTATACAGACAACATGGTAGGTCCGTCTATCGAGCTTCCCGCTACGTTGGGTTTGGCCGCACCGAAAACAAATAACTGCGACTTGAAGACTACAGGTTGGGAGTTGACCATCGGTTGGCAAGACCGTACAGAGTTTGGTTTGAACTACGGTATCAAGTTCAATGTATCCGATGCTCGTACGTATATTGAAAGTTATCCGGGTAACCCGACAAACTCTATCAATACCTATGTGGCCGGTCGTGAAATTGGTGAAATCTGGGGCTTTGAAACCGTTGGTATTGCCAAGACCGATGCTGAGATGCAAGCTCACCTTGAAGCCGTTGGCGGACAAGATCAAATAGGTACGGGAGCATGGACTGCCGGTGATGTTATGTATGCCAATCTTGATGGCAAACCGGGTATTAGCAAGGGTGCGCAGACTATAGAAGATCATGGTGATTTGAAGGTGATTGGTAACAATACCCCGCGTTACCTTTTCGGTCTTGATTTGAATGCCGCTTACAAGGGCTTTGATTTCCGTTTGTTCTTCCAAGGTGTCGGAAAACGCGACTATTGGCAAGGGTCTAACATGTTCTGGGGTGTTATCAGCAATATGTGGTGGTCTGCTGGTTTGAAAGAGCATGGCGATTACTTCCGTGCCGAACCCGTTGGGTTGGAAGGTTATCAGATAGCAGCTAATCCGGATGCATATTATCCGCGTCCACGTTTCGATAGCGACCAGAATCACGAAGTTCAGACTCGCTATTTACAGAATGCTTCATACATCCGTCTGAAGAACTTCCAGTTGGGTTACACGTTGCCGACTTCACTTACCAACAAGATTGGTATTGGTAATTGCCGTATCTTCGTTTCCGGTGAAAATCTGTGGACAGGTACTAAACTGAGTAAACTGTTTGATCCGGAAACCCTTGACGGTGGTGATACAAGCGATAATGCCAATAGTGCAATCAAGAGCGGTGGTAATGCTTATCCCTTGTCCCGTACATGGTCATTTGGCCTTAGTGTAACACTTTAAACCTTAAATAAGAAATGTATATGAAATCGAATAATAAATATATAGTAAAGGCTCTCATGGCATTCGGATTGGTGGCCGGCATGTCTTCCTGTGAGGACTTTCTGAACAGAGAGCCGATGTCCACCATTTCGCCGGAAGCTTATTTCTCTTCGGCTGCCCAGTTGGAAGCCAATTTGAATGATGAATATCCCAACGTGTTGCCGGCATACGGTGGATGGGATTATGGCATTTTTGGTGAAGATAAAGGAACAGATAATCAGGTAGAGGCAAATGCCAACGACCGTTATACATTAGACCGTTGGAGAGTACCTCATGAAGAAAGTGATAACTGGAAGTTCGAGCGTATCTATCGTATCAATTTCTTCTTGTCACAGGCTTTGCCGAAATTTGGTACGGACATCAGCGGTGCGCAAAACACCATTTCTGGTGACGTGTCCAGCGTCAAGCACTATATTGGTGAGATGTATTTTCTCCGTGCTTATGAGTATTTCAAGAAGTTGCAGTTATTTGGTGACTTCCCTATTATTAAAGCACCGCTTGCTGATGATATGCAAACATTGGCTGCAGCCAGTCAGCGTTCTCCGCGTAACGAAGTAGCTCGTTTCATTATTTCCGATTTGGACTCAGCTTATCTTTACATGAGCGATATCGACATGGCTACAACGCGTGTGAACAAAGATTTGGCAATGCTTGTTAAGTCTCGTGTAGCGTTGTTTGAAGCTACTTGGTTGCAGAACTTCAATGGAACGGCTTTTGTTCCGGGTGGACCGGGATGGCCAGGTGAGCAACTCTATAGCGGTTATGCTTATCCCAGCGGAAGCATTGAGAACGAAGTGCGTTACTTTTTGGAACAGGCCGTTGAGTCTTCACGTATGGTAGCTGATAAGTACAAAGGTCAGTTGACACAGAATACGGGTGTACTGCAACAATCTGTAGATGATCCGGTGAATCCGTATTATGAAATGTATGCATCGGAAGATCTTTCCAGCGTGCCCGAAATCCTCTTGTGGCGTCAGTATGCCCGTGGCCTATCTACGCACAACATCAATGCAGCTGCCGGACGTGGTAACTATCGTATCGGTTTGACTCGTGGTTTTGTACAGAACTTCCTGATGAAGGACGGTACACCGGTTTATACACACGGAACGTATGCGGAAGGTGACGGTTATTATATGGGTGACGAAGTTATGAACAATGTCATTGTAAACCGTGACTCGCGTTTGGCTATCTTCCTGAAAGTGCCCGGACAGACCAATATTCTTTATGAATTGGATAATAACGAAGGTACTGAAATGGTTATGACAGAACCTTATCCTTTGATTACCAGTGGTGATGCCGAGCGTGCGTATGCTACCGGTTATACCATTCGTAAGGGTGCCTCGTTCAACCGTAAACACTATGCCAATGGTGGCGGATATACGGCTGCCGTATGTTTCCGTGCTGTGGAAGCTTTGCTTAACTACATGGAGGCAAGCTACTTGCTCAATGGATCATTGGACGCTACTGCACGTGAATATTGGACACTTATCCGTCAACGTGCTTGCATGGATACCGACTTTGATAAGACCATTGCTTTGACAGACATGAGCAAAGAAGCTGAAAACGATTGGGGAGCTTATACTGCTGGACAAATCTTGGAAGATAAGACACTGTATAACATCCGTCGTGAACGCCGTTGTGAGATGATGGCTGAAGGTCTCCGCTATATGGATTTACGCCGTTGGCGTTCGATGGATCAGCTCATCAATACTCCGTATCATATTGAAGGTATGCATTTGTGGAATACCCCAATGGAAGCTTGGTATGACAACGAGGATGGAACTTCTTCTTTGATTGCCGATGGATCTTCCACGGCTAATGTTTCGTCTCCCGACCGGAGCGAGTATCTTCGTCCGTTCGAGAAAAATTCCACACAAGCTGCATTCGATGGATGTACTTGGAAGATGGCTCACTACCTGTATCCTATCATGGTGAAACAGTTCCAATTGGTAGAGGCAGCTGGTGTAGATGTATTGTATCAGAATCCCTACTGGCCTGTTGTGGCTGACCAACCCGCAGAGCAATGATTATAGGTTAGGGGATAGTTTTCAATAGTTATTAATCTCTGACAAGGATAGGCTTTTCCTTTTACGGGCAAAGCCTATCCTTTTTTGTTGTAACTTCACATGCTACATTCCTTTGGGTCAGTCCGAAAAGTCGGTTGCAATAAACAACTACAGAGAAACAGACAAGTTCGATTCCTAATGTCCTACTAACGTTGTAGACGTACTCGTGTTAAAAAGGCAGTAGTACCGATTTTGCCAACGCAGCTTGCTGACTTTACCAAGACAGCTTACTTACTTTGCCATTTCAGCTTACTTACTTTGCAAAGACAGCTTGCTGGCTTTTACAACCGGCTTTTCGGACTGGCCCCGTTTCAGTACTATGCGTACAATGGTCTGAACAAGAAGAATGGAATGTCAGCCATTAGTAGTGAGGCGGGGGTATTGGGAAAAGGACATAAAAAAAAGAGGCCTCCCGTGGGGGAAGCCTCCGGCCTGCACCGGTTCCGGGTGCAGGAAGTGTCAATAAAAACAATCCTCAAATGGAAAGGGAACCTATCTTTTTGCTGATGTCTTGCAGGGCGAAGCGCAGCGTAGCCAG
>CASGED010000058.1 GCA_949300425.1 uncultured Bacteroides sp. | reverse complement strand
TCATGTCGAGCTTGTCGAGACATCTCACGTAGTGCATGAGGAGGTCTTACATGAGACCCTTCGACTACGCTCAGGGTGACAGATACATCTGTGCTCATCTCGTTTAATCCGTGTTCATCAGTGGTTTAAATTCCCATTTATAGTATCAATTAATTCTGTACACTTACTTAAATGGGAATTTAGTATATACGGAAATCAGATTCGTTACTTATTTGATTCTCAACTCGACTAACCCGTAGCAAGGTTGTGCTTCCAACTTTTTGCAGTAATTTCCCCAAGCTATTTCCGGATAGTCCCAACGGTTATTGATGTAAAGCAAAAGTTGTTCATCAGATTGCTTGTTCAGCCGGCAGGCTACATCGGCCTTTTGTGAAACAACCGAGAGTTGATGTCCGTTGTCCGTTCCGTCGGAGAGGGTATAATAATAGATGTTTTCTTTCATCCCTTTCGCCGTCCGGGTTAATGGTTGCCGGCAGTTCGTTCCTGCGTCTGCCCAATAATAGTATTCCTGCGTGTCCGTCTGCCACGATTGGACCGGACGTTTGCCATAAGCGGCTTGTTGCGAGCGGTACAGCCACGTATTCCCTTCATTTCCGGCAAAGGCTTCTTGGGGATAACAGTTCCAATAGCCTTCCCGTTTCCACTGAAGTTGTTGCAAGGTTGCCGGCAGGTGGAATGAAATGCCAGTTTCACGCAAATACCCGTTGGGGAATCCACTTGTCTGATAGTTGACGGAAAGAGCACCTTTTGAAGTTATCTGAATGTGAAAATCCACGCTTCCCTTTCCATACGTGCCCGATACGAATACCGATACGCTGTTCTCCTGTTGTTGATAATCAAAAGACACCAGCTTCCAATCCTTTTCCGATACAATAATGTGCTTGGCCTGTTTGCGCACTTCCGCTCCGGACAGATGGTTGAGATTTACCTCCAAGTTCAGGAACGGTCCTTTCTCTATCAAGACTTCACCTCCCGCGGTAGCGTTGACAATCAGTCCCGTCGCTTTGTCAAACGGTATTTCAAAGCCATCGCCCGACACGGTCAGTTTGCCGTCCTTGTCGCTAAGCGTCAATGTCTTTCCGGACAACAAGGCAGGATAACCGATGCGCTCTTTCCCTAAGGTGAGGTTGTAAGCGTCTATCAGCTGGTTGTCGGCGGATGTGAACTCAATCAACACCTTTTCTCCCTCTTCCCATTGTTCGGCAGGCAATGTCATCATTCCTTTGGCATGAGGTGCTATGCCGTCCAGCTTGATCGGTTTTGTTGTCCCTTTGTAGGTATAGCGGGCTTGTATCTCATTCAGACAGGTATGGTCGAAGCGGTTGTGTACCGTCAGCGAGATTTCTTGTCCGGGTATGAACGAAAGGTTGTTCTCTGCCAATAGCCGCACGGGTGAGTAGGCTTTCTTGGTAGCCCAAAACTCGGGCTTCTCCCTACGCCACACATCCACAATTCCCCATTCTCCATAGCCTACACAATCGCCCCTATAGTTCCAAGGTTTTGCCGTATGGGCGAATTCTTTCCAGTAGGAAGTGCCGATCTTAGGTTTTGGCAGGGAGAAGGTTTCGTCCACATATCCCCAAATGGCTCCGCCCAGTCCTCCGGTGGTGTTGAACAGACGGCTCCACATCATGTCCAACGATTGCCCCCAGAACTCGCGGATATTAGGATCCGTTTGCAAGGTAGAATAAGTGTAGCAGGCTGGGTGTGCCCATTCGTCAAATATTGCGGGCATGTCTTGATTGTCAAAACCCTTAATGGATATTTTGAATTGGTTAAGATTGCCTTCGACGTTCGGATAGTGCATGCTTAAGATGTCATATATCTTTTCTCCAGTAACCGTTCCCGGCCAGCTGAAGATGACAGGCCGTGTTTGGTCTTTCAGTTTGACCCACTCCCAAGTCTTTCTGAAGTTATTTCCATAACGGCTTTCATTTCCTAATGACCACACGATGATGGAAGGATGGGAACCGAAAGATTTTACCATTTCCTTGCATTGGCTGAGGTAACGATGGGCATAAGCCGGATTGTCTTGCGAATCTCCTGCTTCTCTATAATTCTTCTGTCGATAGGTGCTGACAAAGCAGGCTGCCGTTTCGCATTCCACATAGATACCGTAGCGGTCACAGAATCTCAAGAAACTTTCCGATGGCGGATAATGTGATGTGCGGACAAAATTCATGTTGGCCTGTTTGAACAGAACGGCATCTAAACTGTCCAATTCTGCCGTAGTCATGCGGCCCAATGTGGGATGAACGTCATGTCGGCAGGCACCGCGGAGTTTTACCGGACGTCCGTTTACCAACAGGCGGTTTCCACTTACTTTGATTTCCCGAAAACCTATCTTCTGTGTAAAACTGCACGTTTCAATTTCATTTTGTAAAATAGTCATCTGTAACTCATAGAGATTGGGGTGTTCCGCATCCCATTTTAGAGGGCTCTTTACCGGAATGAAAAACGTATTGCTCCCTTTCGTCAAGTCGAAACGTGATTGACTTAATGTTATGTTTCCCCCTTGTCTATCTTTCAATGCCACTATCGCTTTAGCGTTTTCTTCTCCCGTGAATCCGCAAGTGATGTGCATTTCCGCATCCTGAAATGAATCATCCAGATGCGTAGTTACATGAATGTCATATATATGTTCATTGGGTAACGCGAACAATGTTACATCTCGCAGGATGCCTCCCACCGGGTGATGGGCATACCCCGAAGCGTAGGAAATTTCGTCTAAGCGGTCGGTTACTTCCAGTTCTATCGTATTCTTTTTCCCCGCTCGAATCCATGGAGTGACATCTGTTTCCCAACGGGTGAAGCCTCCATGGTGGTCGCGTACAAAATGTCCGTTAACTGTTAACCTGGCGTGGCTATAAACACCGTCAAAACGCAGGATAGCTCGCTTCCCTTCGAAGTCCGCCGGGACATTTATCTGCTTACGGTAGAAGAACGGCTTGTCATGCTCAATGGCAAAGCCTTGCATGGCGGCTTCACCGGGCACCTGGATGTTTGTCCAACGGCTCCCGGCTGAAAACTTAAAGTCCCATGTACCGTTCAGTGACAACCGGGGAGATTTTACTCCTGCTACTTCTATGGGTAACCTGTAGGTACGTTCCGTAACTACTTGTGCCTTGGCGGGCAACATGGCTAATCCCAAGAGAGTGATTAATCCGATTAAATGTCTATTCATAATGGTATCAGATATTTTATTTTTCTCCGAAATCTTCTTGTTGCTTTTCCACTTCCTGCAATCTTTTGCGGTTTTCCTCTTTCTGTTTTAACGCACGTTCGATATCCACGGCTGATTTACGCTTGTTCTGTTGGGATAATGACAGAGATTGCGTTAGGAAAGCGGCTTCTTTTTCAGCATAGAGCAAAGGATGTTCCGCAGGTTTGCTTTCCAATTCCAGTACGGCGTCGACCGGCATTTGCGAGCCTTCGAACAGGACGCTTGCCGTTACTTTTATCTTGCCCGGGTTCAGGGTAGATTGTATCAAGATGGGAGCGGTTCCCCAACGTACCGGAGCCGGATTGGCCAGTATGTCTGCGTTGCCTAAGATACGCCCTTCGCCTTCTATTTGGAACTTTATCGAGTAGTTGTTCAGCCGTTTGATGTTCCCGTTCCTGTCGGCTACGGCTGCCACAACGGTCACGATGTCGGAACCGTTAGCATGTAACTCTGCCCCTTCATCATCTACCCAAAGCAATAATTTGGAGGGACGGCGGGCGGGATGCCTTTCGTGTACTGCGACAACTTTTCCGCCAACCAATCCTTCGGCACGCAGTATGACCTCCGATTGTTTTTGTTTCCGTGACAAGGCTTTGTCTTTCATAAAGTCGTACACGTCATGGAACACGATGACAGGGGAGGGCATTCCCTTTTCCTGTGCCGGTTTCGTATAAGTATATGTTTTTCCTCCTTTCAGGAAAGTCAGTCTGACTTCCTCGCAGTTGGAATAAACAATCACGTCTTTGTCGGAGAAAGGGGTCATTTCGTGGGCGATGTACACCATTGGCCCCGTCTCGAATGTCCGTTCTTCTTTCACCGCCGGGCGTTGCGCTTGGAACAGATAGTAAGAATATTTGGGCTGGCGGAATACGTCCATCAAGCCTCCGTAGAAAGGATCGGGATGGTAACCGCGTTGGTGGTCGAACGAATGCCAAAGACAACCACCGACAAGTTGGCGCGGAGCGCGGAAGAAGTCATCGTAACAAGTGAGGTCGTAATAGGGACGGGCATAGTGTTGCGCTTGAACCAACATTGGCCGTTCCCCCCAATTGCGGGCTACACGGCTGGGAGAGTTGTGTGAACCCCAATCGTCCACATTGTCACCCCATTCGCGGGTGAAGTAGGTGACTTCGGGATTGGCGTCCGCGATGTACCAGTCTTTCCCATCGAAGGACGGATGGGAGAATTGGACCGAGAAATAGTCTTTTCCTCGTGCTCCGCTGTCGCAAGCCGAGTAGCAATAGGGGTAAGGATATTCCTGGTCGACAATGTCGTGCACTTGTTTGGCAAAATATTCCGGATACCAAGTCTCGTTCAAGATAGGTTCCCACAACCATACGCTGGGATGGTTACGGTCACGCCGCACCATGTTGCGGATGTCTTGGTAAACCCGCTGCTCAAATTGCGGATTCTTGTCGTTCCAAAACTGCCAGCTCGGAGTGTTGACAATGACGAACAAACCCAATTCGTCACAGGCGTCCATGAAAGCGGGGTCTTGCGGATAATGGGCGTTGCGGATGACTTTCAGCCCGGCGTCACGCAGCTTTTTGGCGTCGCGCCAGTGAAGGCTATTCGGCAAGGCATTGCCTACGATGGCGAAGTCTTGATGACGGTTGGCACCGATAAGCGGCTTTTCATAAGGCTTCCCATTGAGCCAAAAACCGTCCTTGCCTTTGAATTCTATGCTGCGAATGCCGATGCGCTTCCGGTAGCCGTCCACCACGTTTCCTTCACGGTCGTAAATACGCACCAATAAATTATATAAGGTGGGGCTTTCCGGACTCCATAAGAGGGGATTCTTAACGGGAATCCGGTCTTTGGCAACAGAAGTTTTACCCGGTTTTACCCGTATTTTCTTTTCGGAGCGGGCTACTTGTTTGCCGTCCGGTCCCAACAGTTCAAAAGAAAGACTGCCGGCAAAGGAAAGGCGGTTGTCATTCCGAACTTGTGTTTTCAGCACGATGTCAGCTTGTGCATCAGATACTTTGTCATAAGATACGAACAGCCCTCCGCCGGCTATTTCATTTTCATAATTGGGGTCGGTAATGAACACCTCATTGTGTGCTATCAGCCAACAATCTCGGTAAATGCCTCCGAAGTAGGAGAAATCCAGTGATTCTTGTGGCTTTCCGGGCGGATAGTTGGAGTCATTACTGTTGTCGGCCCACACGGCGATGACGTTGTCTTTGTCCCATGCCAAGACATCAGTCAAGTCTACGATGACAGGAAGGTAGCCACCGAAGTGTTCAGCCAACAACTTGCCGTTGACGAAGACTTTGCTTTTCCCCATGATGGCCTCAAAATGCAGGAAGAGTTTTTTCCCTTTGAGGGATGGGGTGGGAGTGAAGTGCTTGCGGTACCACACTTCGCCTTGGTAATTGATGCATCCACTGGCTTCCGTCGGCAATAATTCAATGCCGTTGGGCAAAGAAACGACATCCCATTCCTTATCGTCAAAATCCCAGGCTTGTGCATTGGCTATGTCTCCTTTGTGGAAACGCCAGGCCGGATTCATCGAATAGACACTGCGTCCCGAACCGGGTAATTCAAAGAAGCCCGCCACCGAAAATTCCGGTTGGTGGGAGGTACCCATAGCTGTGGATGAGATTCCTAGCAATAGGATGAGAAAGAAAAATACTTGTTTCATGACATATTACTATTATTATTTACATCGCAAATTTAAGTTTTAATTGATAGATGCGTGAATTTGTACTTCTGTTTTTGTTTCCAATTAGCCGTTTACATATTTTTTATGTTACTGTTCGATTAATTGTTGTACTTTTTGCGGAGTAAGGTTTACGGAAGGGTTGAAGTCCTCGCTTAGCATGTACTTCTGCAAACTGTAGAGCAATTGTTGCGTGGCGGGTCGTTTTTCCATATCCTGATGGAAATCGATACCTGAAATCAGTAGTTTACCTTTGCCTACTTGGACTTCGAACAGCAAAGCCAACGGACGATTAGTCACCCAATCGTCTATCATGCGGACAATGGGGCGAATCTCATGAGAAAGTTTCCCTATGTTTATGGCGTTTGAGTAAGTTATAACGTCCCACCATTGATAGTCGCTGTGATAATCTGTAGGAAAATCATGCAGAGCCGGATGTTTTGGATTGCAGAGAATGCCTAAGGTATGTGGCGGCTGTCCGTTGGTCCAAGCCGTATTCCAGAAGATACTGGAAAATCCGACGGCTACTTCTCCACCGAAGCCTTCCCGTAGAGTGCCTTTGCGTAGCGAAAGAAGTACTTTCCCGCCTGTATGAAGACGGGCGAGGGCATTGTTGTCCAATTGTTCTGTCAACAATATTTCTTTATCCCATGCGGGACTGTCGGTAGGATATACCCAGAAATCCCAGTCATTTCGATGTCCGGCAAGGTCTATCTCCAAATTCAGTCGGGTAGCTTCAGTAAAACGGTTCAAAGTAAAAGAAATATCCCCCAAGGATTGACAGTTGCCTATCTCCAACCGGGCGATGTTAAAGACACCTTTGTCGAGTGTGCGTCCTTTGGAGTCTCGAATGCGCCATGATATTTTAGGATGCGTCATCGGCTTGTAGAAGTTGGCGGCTTCTATAGACGCTGTAAATGTTTCCTTGTTGTTCAATACTAATTCAGGAATGCGTGCCAACGGAACAATGCTGTTACAAAAACGACTGTATTCGCGTGCGTTTGTGTAACCTTTTTCTTCCCAAAATACATCAAGAGCACCTACCAGTGCAGTACCTTGTCCGGGAAAATCGTTTAACCCCAATAATTGGAATCCTCCGAATTTGGGCGTACGCAAAGCGGCTTCAATGTCTGCCTTGTAACACAAAGTCTGTAGTCTGCCGGAAGCTGACAGGAAGCTGTCTGCCAAATGGGCGAGTCCGTTTTCTGCAAGGCTTGCCTGGAATATCTCGAAGTTGCGCGCTTTATAAACGCCGGTATACTTCCGCATTTCCTTGAAGTTCGGGTAAACGCACCATTGGCCTATCTCATGGCTGATATATGGTTGGGCTGATTTTTCGGTGTAATAGCGCCAATCATATTCGGTAGAAGGCTTTTGAGCGTTGATAATACTTTTCAATCCGGCTCCCCACCGCTGAATGCGCGGATTGGGGTCGCATAAGAAATCATTGACAGGAAGGTTGGGCCAACCTGCGGCACTGGTGTAGAGGCGACGGGGATCCTTTTCTTTCCAATAGTTGACAAAGTCCGTGAGGTATTCATCACGGTGTTTGCCGCGGGGCTCGTTTCCGTAGGCCATCATGCAGAATGACGGATGATTACCGTATGCGTTGATGATGGCTTCCGCTTCCCGGTGGATAAAGGCGTCTATGGGTTTCCCGTCTCCTATGGATGTAGACTGGTTGGCCCACGAGGAGCACTCTATCATGAAGTACATGCCCAGTTCGTCGGCGGCTTCGAAAGCGGCTTCGGGCGGGCACCAGGAGTGGAAACGGATGTGATTGAGGCCATAGTTACGACAGATACGCAGTTCCCGCAACCATTCTTTTTTGTCGGTGGCGGGATAGCCGGTCAGTGGGAAGGATGCGCAGTGCAGAGTGCCGCGCATAAATACCGGCTGTCCGTTCAGCATCAGCCGCCCGTTTTCCACGTTCCATGTGCGGCAACCGTAAGTGACGGTGCGTGCGTCAATTTCTTTTTTATCTTGACTGAGTGTACACTCCAGTTGGTATAGGTTGGGGCTAAATTCATCCCAAGGCTTGATTTTATCAGACAACGGTAGAGTTTGTTCAATCCGGTTGTCACCGGGATTCACCATCCGTTGGATTATGACTCCTTCACCTTTTGAGTGGAATTTGAGGGTGACGTTTTGAACCTGATCCGTTGCGTTATATATATGGGCTTTCACGGTAAGTTGACGGGTGGCGAGTTGTGGGTAGACATCGATTTGCCTATAGGATATAAGGTTTCTTGCTTCCAGCCGGATGTCTCCCACAATGCCGTTCCAGTTGCCTTGTGTATGGTCGGACACGGAATGGGAATTCTCACCCGGATCGATGTCCCGGATGGCATTATCAATCCGGATGCTGATTGTATGTTTACCAGGGGTAAGGTAACGGGTAAGGTCGTATCTGTGAGGCGCGCCCAGCGCATCCTGTGTGCCCGCTTCCTGACCGTCTACCCATACCCGGCTTGTCCAATGGCAACGTTCTAAATAAAGTTCAATGGCCTTATTCGCCCATTTATCGGGAATGGTGATGTCTTGCTGGTACCAAGCCGCACCGGCATAATACGTGTCAGGCTGCAGCCAATAGGGAATCTTGAAGTTACCCGTCGCACGATAAGGAGCATACCATTCTTGTGTAAAGAATTTCTTGTCATTGAAACTCCCTACCCAAGGCGTGTTTATATTGACGGCATCTCCTTTCCCGTTTGTCATCATGGAGCCAGGTAGGGTGACCCGGTCATCCAAAGATTGGAGGTACCATTGGTTGGCAATGCCTTCGTTTTGCCGGTCGATGGAGAAACGCCATGTGCCGGAAAGGTCTATTGTTTGCTGGGCATGACACGCGATACAGGCGAATGCCAATAGCCATGTTAAGATAAAATGCTTGCTCATGATTTACCATTGATTCATTTATAGATATACTTTTACTGTATCCACCATCCGGGTCCGTTTGTAGGGCGGGATATGAATGGTCAGGATGTCGTCTTTATATTCAAAAGGCACTTCCTCGCCGGTGCGTAGCAGAACGACCCGTTTGGGACGCTTCTTCACCTCCTGCACCATGAGCTGTTTGTGAAAATTGGGGAAAGCGTGTACATACATCAAATTGTCTCCCTTTAGGGTAACGGGCTGGTTGGCCTTTTCCGGGAAGTTGCCACCGGTGATGTCGTAGACGGATTCGCCGCTGTGCTTCATCCATTCGCCGATGACTTTCCATGCTTCCAAAGCTTCCGGTGGCATGGATCCGTCTGCCATCGGGCCGACGTTTGCCAGGAAATTACCACCCCAGGCACGCATGATGACCAGCTTTTCTATGACGTCGGCTCCTGTATCCATTCGGTCGCATGTGGAATAGCACCACCAGCGGCTTGGCCAGCAAGGGTCGTTGCACTCAAACCAGCCGTTAAAACGCTTCGTGGGAAGCACTCCTTCCGAATCGCCGAAGTCGCCCAGTTCGCCGTTGCGGCGGTTGACGATGATACCCGGTTGCAGGCGGCGCACTTCATCATTGCTTATCTCGCCACGGCCACCATCGAACCACATGATGTCTATTTTACCGTAATTGGTCAGCAGTTCCCGCACTTGGTTGCGCACCATGTCAATGCGTGCCTCGTCGTGTCCTTTCGGCTTGGCGGGCAACTTGTCCACCAGTTCATGGCGCATGTTATAGTATTTCCCGTCTTTGCGGCCGAAGTCTTTGAAGTTCCGGTCAAAATACCAGTCGGGTGGGGAGAAGTACAGTCCTATTTTCAACCCGTTCTTGCGGCAGGCTTCCACCACTTCTTTCACCAAGTCGCGTCCGCCCATCTTCTGCTCCACACCGAAGTCGCTGTACTTGCTGGGCCACATGGTGTAGCCGTCGTGGTGCTTGGTGATGAAAACTACATAGCGGAAGCCGGCTTCCTTGGCTTGCTTTACCCATACTTCGGGTTTGAAGTTGACGGGATTCCATCGGTCTGCCAGACTCCAATATTCCACGGGGCTGATTTCTCCGTCTTCCCACGACTTGTTCTTCAGCATTCCCCACGAGAGGTCGATGCCGCCATGTACGGCGGACATGCCGATATGTACAAACAACCCGAATCCGGCTTTGGGGAACCATTGCGCATCGGGATGTGTGTTGGCGCGCGATTGTAGCTGGACGGCGCCGGATGCCTGTTGTCCCAATATCAGATGTTGCGCATTGGCGGCATCATCGTTTTGCGCTACGGCCCATGTGGAAAACAGTAGCATGAATGCCAATAAGAAATTCTTTTTCATGATTTAGGAGTATTGTAGTTTCTCTAAGTAGATGACAAAAATCGCAGTTATGATTAATTAGCTAATTATCAATCCATTATATTTTGAAAAGTCCTTGAAATTCAGTAACTTTAAAGAAAAGTTCCCGCTTTTCGTATGAAGAAAACTGACCCCAAGGACTTGTG
>CASGED010000057.1 GCA_949300425.1 uncultured Bacteroides sp. | reverse complement strand
TATATCGGCATCAAAAGCAACATGAACGTGGCTTTGAAGCGGTATGCGCAAGGGGATGCCAATCAGGATTCGGTGGAAAGCATTGAGCAGTCTGTTACGATGGTGAAAGATGAATTGGACATTATCCGCAGGATGTTCGGTGGATTCGATTACTCTGTGTTTACAACCGGGACACCCTTGGAACAACTGGATTGCTTGAACAGAGGAGCCGAATTCATGCAGCGCACCAAAGAACAAGAGAACTTGTTTATGGGACACGCCAAGAAACTGAAATCTGCTTTTAACCTGTGTAGCAACCATGAAGAAATCAGTAACGCGGAACGCGAGGAAATCCATTATTTTACGGGTGTACGTTCCATTATCTACAAACTGACCATTGGCGACACACCGGACGTTTCGCAGATGAACCGGCGTGTCAGCGAGATGATTGAAGAAGCAATACAATCCGAAGGCGTAGAGGAAATCATCCAAATTGGCAACGCCAAGGAAAACTTGGACGTGTTGAGTGAAGAATACATGGAACGCTTAAATAAACTGAAGTTGCCCAACACCAAGGTAAAGTTGATGGAACGCTTGCTGAAAACCGTTATCACGGAATTCAAGAAGGTGAACAAAGTGAAAGGCGTGGACTTTTCCAAACGTCTGAGTGCCTTGGTGGACAAATACAATGATCGCCGGGATAGTGCCATTTTTGCGGACGAAGTATTGACAGAAGTAGCCAACCAGATGGCAGACTTGTTGAAGGAGTTGAACAAGGAAAAGAAATCGTTCCTCGATTTGGGCATCAGCTACGAAGAAAAGGCCTTTTACGATATTCTGAAAGCCATAACCAAGCAATTCGGATTTGAATATCCGGAAGATAAAATGCTAAAGCTTGCCGCTGAGATGAAAAGAATTGTGGAAGAAGAAGTCCAGTATGTGGATTGGTCCACTCGTAGCGATACCCAATCAACCCTGAAAATGCGCCTGATGATAGTTTTGAGAGAGTATGGATATCCTCCTGTGGCGATAACAGGAGCAACTGAAGAGATTTTCGAGCAGGCGGAGAATTTTAAGAAATATAATGGATGACAATATGATGAATACCGAATCCCAAAACATAGAATTCAAAGAGTCATTACCTACGAAGGCATCCAACGGATAGAAACATTGCCTATGCCCCGTGAGGCTCTGCGTGAGGCATTATTGAATGCCTGCATTAACAAAGACTATGCGGAACCTTCTCCCATTCAAATCCGTGTGTATGAAAACAAGTTGGAGATAATCAACGGTGGAGTATTACCTGAAGGGTGAACGGTGGAAACCTTATTGTCCTCACATCGAAGTATGCCTTACAACCCTGATATTGCCAATACGTTTTTCCGTGCTGGCGAGATTGAGGCATGGGGACGCGGCATTGAGCGCATTATTACGGCTTGTAAGAATGACGGATTCTCCACGCCGGAGTTCCGCTATGATGCTTCAGGGATATGGACAACCTTTAAGTTTGAATACCCGGAAAGGGCAACTACCCAAAACGGACAAAACACTACCCAA
The DNA here is from genome assembly GCA_949300425.1 of uncultured Bacteroides sp. Taxonomy (GTDB): domain Bacteria; phylum Bacteroidota; class Bacteroidia; order Bacteroidales; family Bacteroidaceae; genus Bacteroides. Next base: position 37,058 of record CASGED010000057.1, on the reverse strand, counting down.
AAGACCATACAAAAGACCATACAAAAGACCATACAAAAGCTAACGGAGCAACAACAAGCCATATTGGTCTATCTGAATGAACACCCCAATGCCACACGAAAAGAATTATGTGCAAAGATTCCTGATGCGACAATGGGAGGTATCATTCACAACCTTTCCCGACTTCAAGAGCTTGGCTTACTGAAACGTATAGGAGGCAGGAAGCAAGGATATTGGCAAATTATAGAATAAAGGATTATGGACGATTTGGAAGAATTTGAAAGTTGGCACGAGGATTTAATGGCATGGGAACGCTTTCAAGACGAACTTGAAAGAATCAAGGGAGAAAATACCTACGATGACTTGCACGACAACACACGAATCTTTATGGCCCGATGCATATAACTGACTTCTTTGCACGATTAGTAATCGTGCAGCGTGACGATTAGTAATCGTACAGCGTGACGATTAATAATCGTACAACCTACCAAGATATCCCGAATGATAAAACATACCGATGCAACCGGATATTCAGACTGATCCGAATAAAGAGTCATAGCAGGTCTTTCAATTCCATCTTGTTTCATCTGTCATTGCAACATCGTTTCAATAGCTAATGAAACGGTATTCTTTTCTTCGCTTTTGATTCAATGGCGGAATTATATAAAAAAGGACGCCCCTTGCACAACTGGCGCAGGAGCATCCTTCGTGATATAAAAAAGAAAGGAGAAAAATTACTTAGAGTGCGGTCCGGATGGCTTCGGCCACGGCCTTGAACTCATCATCGGACAATTGGAGCTTGGGGTTGGAGAACAGCATGTCTTTCTCGCTCTGCATCGGTATCAGATGGATGTGGGCATGGGGAACTTCCAGACCCAGCACGGCCATACCTACTTTCTTGCAGGGAAATGCCTTGCCGATGGCCAAAGCCACCTTCTTGGCAAACACGTGCATAGCCGCCAAGTCTTCATCGCTCAGGTCGAAAATGTAGTCCACTTCCTGCTTGGGAATGACCAGCGTGTGGCCTTTCACCAGCGGATTAATATCAAGAAACGCAAAGAATTTATCGTTCTCTGCCACCTTGTAGCAAGGTATTTCGCCCGCTACGATTCTGCTGAATATTGTTGCCATAACGATATATTGTTAAAAAACAAGGCAGACACATGCGTACATGGTCTGCCTTGCAGGTTAAAATGAGATGTTCACAACTTCAAGTTCAATCACGCCTTGCGGCACTTTGATTTTGGCAATCTCGCCCACCTTCTTGCCCAGCAAGCCTTGCGCGATGGGGGTATTCACCGAAATCTTTCCTTCCTTCAGGTTCGCTTCGCTTTCAGACACGATGGTATAGGTCATCTTCATGCCGTTCTTCACGTTCTTCAGTTCTACCTTGTTCAGTATCTGTACGGAGTCGGTTTTCAACTTCGATTCGTCGATAATCTTTGCATCGGCAATAATCGCTTTCAGCTTGTTTATCTTCATCTCAAGCATGCCTTGCGCTTCTTTGGCGGCATCATACTCGGCGTTCTCGGACAAGTCGCCCTTGTCGCGCGCTTCGGCAATAGCCGCTACTATCTTAGGACGCTCCACCGTCTCCAACTCTTTCAAATCGGCCAACAACTTGTTGTAGCCTTCTTCTGACATATAAGCCATACTGTTTTCCTCCTATTTTTTGATTCGTTATTAATGCTTGTATAAAACAAAAAAGAATTCCAACATGTGCGGCATGCTGGAACCCTCTTCCTATTATTTTCGAGGCAAAGATAGCATTTTAATCTTTATCCGCCAAGCCCCGAACCGTGTTTTGTAACATATTTAAAGGCTTCTTCCCATAATGATACATTAAGAGACTGTCTCTGAAGTTATTCCTCGGAAAGATTACCCGGCTTTTCTAAAGCAGGGCTTTTATCTCCGTTTCCAGTTTGCCAAGGTCGTCCACCCGTTCGTTTAGTTCATTGTTCCGGTTAACGAGATACAAAGTGGGGATATTCTGTATATTATAAGTGGTCACTAAAGTAGAATAGACCCCACTGGCATCGCGCACGCAAATCCAGGGAAGATTGTCGGCCGTGGTTTTCCAGTAGTGTTCGTCAGCATCCAAGGAGACTTGGTAGATTTCCAGTCCGCGGGCTGCGTATTTGTCGTACAATTCACGCAAGAGGTAATTGCGGCTGGCCGATACGGCGGTCTGGTAGATAGTGAAATCCAGCACTACGACCTTCCCCTTCAGTTCGCTCAGTTTACGGACATTCCCTTTCATGTCGCGCAGTTCGATGTCTATCACACCGGTTTCTTGCACTTCTATTTGTGGAACGGCAGTGGTCTGCTGGGGCGCACGCGTATTCTTCATACCTTTGATGACGATGTTATAAAGGTTCTTGGAGCGGTCGGCGTGCGGATAGAAGTTGTTCAGGCTGGTGGCTACGGCGGCAAAGCACTTGATGTCGTCACGGCTGTTCAACGGGTCGAAGATGAGGTAGTTGTTCAACTTTTGGAACAGGGCGAAATAAGCGGCCGCAGTATTGGGAGCCGAGAAAATGTAACGCACTTTCACATCGTCCTTGTAGCGTTGAATCATGGACAACAGGCTGTCCTGATAGATATCCACGCCAATGGCACGGCCTTGCATTGCCTGAGCCAATGCATCGGCTTTACTCTGCAACCGCAATTGCATGAGCGACAATTCTTTAATCTTCTCGCTGTTTGGCGACCCTTCCACCGTATAGTTTGTGGCAAAGTCCTCATAACCGGCCTTAAAACGCAGCGTTTCCGTAGAATCCACCGAGAAGTTAATGACCTTGTCCTCTATGCGCAGACGATAGAACTCAGGCGACTCAGGGCGATTGCCTTTGAAAGCGAATGTCCCGTTTCCTTTCAGTTCGACCGAATCCATCGGTACGATACCTTCCAAGGCGGACGCTTCCAGGTAAAGGGTCTTGCCGTCTGCGCCGGCCACTTCACCTTCCACTTTGAATTTGGGTTCCGAATCACAGGCACTCAGAGCAACAGCCGCAAGTGCCACTACAAAAAGTCTTTTCATATTCGTGTGTTTTGCTATTTTCCAATAATCGTCCGGCAAAGATAATGCAAAAAAGTGAGATACTAAGCGAATCCGGCAAATATGATTAGAGAAGTTGTACGCTTATGATGGTCGTATGGAAAGATTTTCTTATCTTCGCCCTCAAAATAGAAACGAATATTGACGAAAACCAAATACCATGATACGTTTTCACACTTTGTTATGCAGCATCGGGATGATTTGTTGCTGCCTGCTCGTCATAAGTCCTACGGGTGCGTTGGCGCAAGAACTTTCCGGCATCCGTTTCACCCATATCGGTATAGAGGACGGATTGTCGCAGAACATTGTGTTCGCCATTACGCAGGATAAACAGGGGAATATGTGGTTTGCCACCCAAAACGGACTTAACAAGTACGATGGGTATGACTTCACCGTGTACCACCATGATGATAATGACCCGCACAGCATTGCCGACGACATTGTCCGCACTTGCATAACCGACCGGCAGGGACGCTTATGGGTGGGTACGGATAACGGGCTTTCTTTGTATGATGCCGCTTCCGACCGATTTGAAACCTATCCTGCCGTGACGGATCGGGAAAGGGTGATTGGCCATATCGTCGAGTTGGACGATTCCCGCCTGTTGTTATATTCAGAAAACAAGAGCCTTTCGGTGTTCGACAGGAAGTCCCGAACCTATTCCGACTCCATCCCGTTTTACATTCCCGCATCTGCCGTTCCAACATCTGTCAGTAAGCAGGGAGACCATATTTATATAGGGACTAAGAATGGTGTTTATGACTATTCCATATCCGGAAAGACAATACAACTGATACTGGCAGAGCCATTGAAAGACGTTCAGGTTTATTCTGTATTACGCCAGTCTCCTTCCCGCTTATGGATTGCCACCGAGGGAAGCGGACTTTTCGCTTACAATCCGCAGACCGGACAAATAGACCGCTATACCCATTCCTCCGCTAAAGGGGCGATTAGCTCCAACTATGTCCGTGTCCTTACGTTGGATGGCCAAAACCGTTTGTGGGTAGGTACGCTCAACTCCTTGAATATCTATGATGAGGAGAATCATTGCTTCATAGACTATAGCAAGGTGGTCAGTACGGAAAATCTTTATAAATTTTCAGTGCGCGACATCTATGAAGATTCGCAAGGAGGAATTTGGCTTGCCACTTATTATGGAGGCGTGTACTATTATCATCCGCTCAAGAACCGTTTTCAGAGTTTGAGTACTGACAGCCACCCTTATCCGTTGAGTTCGAACATCATCAATTGCATCCAGGCGGATGCTAACGGTGAGTTGTGGATTGGCACAAACCGCGGTGGGGTCAACCGATATAATCCGAATACTCGTACCATTACTTACTATACGCAAGAAGACGGTTTGAGGTCGAACGACATAAAATCCATTTATATCGATGAAGAAAAAGACCTTGTGTATGTCGGGACTCACACAGGCGGACTGAGTATCATACATCGCGCTTCGGGAAAACTTACGACTATCTATAATGAGAAACTGAAGAATTGTTACACGCTGAAGCAAATGGCTAATGGCGACTTTCTCATTAGTGGTATTAATAATCTATATCATTTCCATACATCCACGCAACTAATACATCTCATACAAGAATTTTCAGGTTCAATTAATAGATTTAACCGAGTAACGGATATTCAAACCGACAGCAAAAGGCGCTTGTGGCTTGTCAGCGATGTGGGCCTGTCCACGTACATTGAAGAGGGGGAACAGTTGACTCCGTGCACAGTCTTGCCCGCCCAGTCTACCCTCAACCATCAGTTCGTCAACTGTTTGTACGAGAGCAAGGACGGAACCTTTTGGGTAGGAACGCGTAAGGGACTATACCGGTTTGACGAGAAACGACAAGACATCAAGCGATATACAACAGCTCACGGTTTATCCAATAATGTAGTGTGTAGCATTCGGGAAGATGCGGCCGGACGATTATGGATTGGGACAGACCGAGGACTGTGTACATTCTATCCACAATCCGAACAAATCCGTCAATACTCAAATGATGAGTTACAAAACAGCCAGTTCACGCCCAACGTTTCTTGTCAGACACCGGACGGGACGATGTACTTTGGCGGAATGGACGGACTGGTTATCTTCAATCCGAACAGGCTCGCGGACAATCCCTATATTCCTTCCGTAGTCATCAACCGTTTGGAACTGTTCAACAAGCCGGTCCTTCCCGGAGACGATACCGACATACTGACTCAAAGTATCAGCGAGACCCAAAGTATCACTTTGGATGCCCGCCAGACTTCGTTTTCCATCAGTTTTGTGGTGTCAAACTATGTGGCGGGTGACCACAATACGTTTGCCTACAAGTTGGATGGTTATGACAAAGAGTGGTATCATACTACTACACGCCGCACGGCTTTCTACTCCAACCTTCCGCATGGGACGTATCGTTTTCTGGTGAAAGCCGCCAACAATGACGGGAAGTGGAGCGACACGCCTACGGAATTGAAGATAACCATCCTGCCTATATGGTATAAGACCTGGTGGGCTATTTCGTTGTTTATCGCAGCTTTTGTCGGTGCATCCGTTTTCGTATTCCGTTACTTCTGGGTGCGGAAAACCATGCAGGCGCAAATAGAAATGGAGCGTATCGACAAGGAACGTCAGAAAGAAGTCAACGAGATGAAATTACGGTTCTTCATCAACATATCCCACGAATTGCGCACACCGCTTACACTCATCATCTCACCCTTGCAGGAAATGTTGGCCAAGGTCAGCGACCGATGGATTCATACCCAATTGGAATTGGTGCAACGCAACGCTAACCGCCTGCTGCATTTGGTCAATCAGTTAATGGATTACCGGCGTGCCGAATTGGGCGTTTTCAGTTTGAAAGTAAAATCTGTCCCCATTCGTCCCATCATCGAAAAAGACTTTTTATTCTATGAAAGGGTGGCACAACAGAAAAAGATAACCTACAATTTCCATTCCGATTTGGAGGATAAGCCTGTATTGTGCGACCCACACTATTTGGAGTTAATCGTGAACAATTTGTTGTCCAACGCATTCAAATATACCGGCGAAGGCAAAAGCATTAGTCTGACCCTACAGGAGAAAAACAATACCCTGTTGCTTCAGGTGGCGGACACAGGCGAGGGTATCCCGATTGACAAACAAGGGAAAATATTCGAACGCTTTTATCAGGTAGACAACGAACATCCCGGTAGTGGTATCGGACTTTCGCTGGTACAACGGTTGGTGGAACTCCATCATGGACGTATTGAACTGGAAAGTTCCGTAGGCGTTGGAAGTACATTCTCCATCTACTTGCCTACGGACGAACGGTCGTACAAGCCGGAAGAACATGCGGTGGCAGGCGCAGACGAGCAACAATATACTACCAACGTCCAAGTGATGTACACGTTAGACACTGACTCCAAAATAGAAGAAAGCATGCCAACGGATAATGAAGAAAACCATACGGAAGAAAAGAATTCTTCAAACCGGGAACATATATTAGTGGTAGAGGACAATACCGATATCCGACATTATCTGACAAAGGAATTGAAGCCGTATTTCTCAGTCAGTGAAGCCTCCAATGGCGATGAGGCTCTTGCCTTACTCAAAGAGAAGGATGACATCGAACTCATCCTGACCGATGTCATGATGCCTGGCACGGATGGCATCCAACTGTGCAAACGGGTGAAGCAGAACTTGCGTACCAGTCATATCCCGGTCATTATCTTGTCGGCCAAGGCGGATATTCAGGAACAACTGGAGGGACTGCAAGTGGGTGCGGACGATTACATTCCCAAACCTTTTGCCATGCCGGTGGTATTGGCAAAGATACGCAACCTTTTCCGCATGCGCTACCTGATTCGCCAACGTTATTCACAATCTCAAGAAGTGGAACCGGAAAAGATAGCCCTCAACAAGTTGGATCAGGAACTGTTGGAAAAAGCCATCCGTATCGTGGAAGCGCATTTGGACGATGTGGATTTCTCAACCGAACTGTTTGCCCGCGAAATGTGCGTGAGCCGTTCCGGCTTGCACACCAAACTAAAAGCACTTACCGGAGAGTCCGCCAACGATTTCATCCGCAAGATTCGTTTCAACCGGGCGGCGCAGTTGCTGAAAGAAGGACGATACACGATAGCCGAAGTCAGCATGATGGTCGGTTTCAACACTCCCTCTTACTTTGCCAGTAGCTTTAAGAAATACTTCGGTTGCCAGCCTTCGGAGTACGGTAAAAAAGCTATGGAATAGGAGTAAATGTGTGAAGTTAAATGATAATTTATCGGGCTAACTTTTTAGACGCGGATTAAGCGGATTGGGCGGATTATTTAAGGGGGCTTCGCCCAAATAATTATCCGTATGGTTTGAGAATAAAAATAAAATCCGCTTTATCCGCTTAATCCGCGTCTAAAAAATGATGATGTGCTTCAACGCATAAATTCCCATTTAACAAAATCGTAAATCGTAAATTGCTAAATCGTAAATGAGCTAAATTCCCATTATCGTATAAGCTAATACGTTTATGTTAATATTTTATAGAACTTATGAAGAAAATGTTACAAAGAATGACGAGATTCTTTATGCTGGTAATTGTTACCCTTTTTGCCCAAACATTGAATGGGCAGACCGTTACCTTGAAAAATTGGATTGCCGAAGACCATTCGGGGCAAATGCAAATAAACGTGTCAAGAGATACCTTGGAGATTGTTTCTCCCAAAGGAGTGACTTTGTGGTACAACCAAAAACTCACGGGGGAATACGAAATCAGTTATCGGGTACAAGTAGTCATGCAAGGCGGGCCGTTCGACCGCCTGAGCGATTTGAATTGCTTTTGGGCGGCCAACGATCCGGAGCATCCCAATAACCTTTTTGCCCGCAGTGCTTGGCGGAATGGTATTTTCCAGCGTTACAAGACACTGAACCTGTTTTATGTGGGCTATGGCGGGAACCATAACACTACGACCCGCTTCCGCCGCTATTATGGAACCGGAGCTGAGTCGGAAGACGAAATTGTCCGTCCCGTCATTAAGGAGTATACCGATTCGGAACATCTTTTGCAACCCAATCATTGGTATGACATCCGTATCGTGGTCAAGAAAGATGCAACGGATTTTTATGTGGATGGTGATAAACTCTTTCATGCTTCCTTGAGTCGTGCGGGTGAGGGAGACGGCTATTTTGGCTTGCGATTGCTGACTAACCACGTCATTTTTAGCGGTTTCAAGGTGTTCCACTAAACAGTTGCACAGAATTACATCTTTTTTGGACAAAATTGAAACCAGTCTCTACAAATCTTACGAGGATTTGTACGAGACTAAAAAAAGGTAAGGAGACGTTTGCGTATATTTGCCTTAAAAAAGACAGAATATGAACAAACTATCATTAATCCTTATCGCATGCCTGTTGCAGGTACTTTCGTTGGAAGCCCAATCTATTGTGGGCATCCACGAAAATGAGCGTAGAACACCTTATCCGCAGGAATGGCACACGCTCTACATCAATCCAGCTCCGTTATTGGTACCGGCTTCTATGAAACAGTCGGACTACCTGCAGTTCAACCTTTCGCGTGACAAGAAATTCAAGTCGGCCGATGCCATTCTTTCCGAACCGAAGCCGTGGTGTATGTTTAATCCGCACCGCGCCCTCAAGAGCGGCACATGGTATTGGCGGGTACGTTCCGTCAGCAAAGAAGGGGAGGCCATGCCTTGGAGTGAGACATTTACGTTCTATGTGACGGATGAGGTACCCCAGTTCGCCACTCCGTCTTTCGAACAATTCCTCAAAGGCATCCCTGCCGGGCATCACCGCATTTATTGCTTCTTGCAAGATTCTTTGGAGAACGCCCGTCGGCGTATGCGCAACCATCCGGACTTTGAACCGATGATAACCGAATCGCGTGAAGCGTTGGCCATGGATTACCGCACGGACAAGTATCCTTATCGAAAAACCTCGCTGATGTACATCCATACCGACTATCTGAATACCGCTTATACAATGTTCCAGCGCGATGTCTATGCGGATAAGATGGTACAGAACGTCCGTTGCCTCCTTGCACAGAAACCCGAACAGCGGGTACTCAACAACGATTTCCAGGCAGGCGAGTTGGCTTACGTGCTGGCTTGTACTTACGAAACCTGCTACAACCGCCTGACTTCGGAAGAGCGTACGCAGATAGAAAACCTCCTCTTGCGCATCCTGCGTCAGTACACGCCCCACATTGTCGGCAAAGAAGAAGTGCATATCTTCGACAACCACTTCTGGCAATTTACGTTCCGTCATCTCCTGCAAGCCTCGCTGGCCATCTATGACAAATACCCCGAAGTGAAGGATTATTTGGAGTATAGCTATGAACTTTGGACATCCCGTGCACCTGCGTCCGGTTTCAATCGTGACGGGAACTGGCACAACGGAACTTCTTATTTCAGCGCCAACGCCGTCTCCTTATATTATGTCTCCACGCTGTTCTCCTACCTAACGGGGACCGATTTCTTCCAGCATCCCTTCTTCCAAAACGCAGGCATCGGACAGGCTTACAGTTGGTTGCCCGGCTCCATGGCGGCAGGCTTTGGCGACGGACACGAACAGATGAATCCCAAACCCCTACGCATCCGCAGTGCCTTCGCCGATTTGCTGGCACGTACCACGGGTGATCCCTATGCCGCTTGGTACTCTTCACTCAACACCCGTTATTTGGATGAATACGAAACCCGCCTCTATCGGTTGGCAAACGGCAAACAACGTCCGGTCTCTGACAAGCTTCCCGCTGATGCGCCTAAGGCTGTCTGGTTCAAAGACAGCGGCGAAATGATGGCCAATACCAATCTGAAGGATTTGAAGCGAAATCTTAGCTTGAGCTTCCACTCCAGTCCTTACGGTTCAGGTAGTCACACGCATTCCAATCAAAACGCTTTCAATTTGCACTATGGCGGCAAGCCCCTCTATCGGGCGGTGGGTCATTATATGAACTTTGCCGATGCGCACAACTTGTTGTCTTACCGCAACACACGGGCTTACAACACCATCTTGGTGGACAGCATCGGGCAGCCTTTTACCATCCGCGCATACGGCAACATCACCCGTATGTTCAACGGCGACCATATCTCTTATGCCTTGGGAGACGCCTCGCACGCCTATTGCGGCATCAGCGAGTACCCCATGTGGGCAAAGAACTTCGCCAACCAGAAACTGGAACAATCACGTGAAAACGGATTCGGCGAAACTCCGTTGAAAAAATATCGTCGGCATATCTTCCTGTTGCATCCGGATAAGGTAGTCATCTACGATGAACTGGAAGCCGACAAGAAAGTTCATTGGGACTGGCTGTTGCACAGTCCGGTTAAATTCGGCATCGATGAAGCCAGTAACACCTTAGTTACGGAATATCCGGAGATTGGCGCGCGCTCCGTGGCACGCTTGTTCAGCGAGCAGCCATGCAACATTACTCAAACAGACCAATATGCAGCCGCTCCTAATACGAAAATAGCGGTACGTGGCGAAGACTTGAGTCCGCAATGGTCGCTCGACGCCCGATTCGCACCGTGCAAAGCGACTCGTATTCTCACCGTCATTCAGGTAGAAGCCGATGGCATAAAAGCCGCAGAGGTGGAACGCAATGGAAGCCGTTTCCGCTGTGGCGATTGGGTGATAGAAGCGGAACTGAGCGCCAAACGCCCTGCTTCGCTCCGCATTCAGAATGAAAGCAACGGGGCAGCATTCAGCTACGGAGTGGGGAAAATCAGTATCGGCGGGAATGACTATACCTGTCGGCAAGACGATGCTTCCGTGCTTTACGACCAAGTAAACGGAAAGTGGCAGACACAAGAAATGAGTGATTGTCCGCTGCAGCTTACCGGGGAAGAAATGAAATGAATACTATAAATGGGAATTTAGCTCATTTACGATTTAGCAATTTACGATTTACGATTCTGTTAAATGGGAATTTATGTGTGTGAAGCACATCATCATTTTTTAGACGCGGTTTAAGCGGATAAAGCGAATTTTATTTTTATTCTCAAACCATACGGATAATTATTTGGGCGAAGCCCCCTTAAATAATCCGCCCAATCCGCTTAATCCGCGTCTAAAAAGTTAGCCCGATAAATTATCATTTAATGTTGTACATTTACTTAATTTATAATTTATATGAAAAAGAATCTTACTCTATTTGCCGCGGCTGTCGCCTTGGGCATGGCAGCTTGCACCGAGACTCCGAAAGAGGAGAATTGGACGGATCACGTTTTAGACGTAGCCGCCTATCAGTTGAAACAGACCGCCATTGAGCTGACCGACTCTACCGCCATGCCGATGCCCCGTTGTACATGGGTGGGGTATGACGTGGAGTTCCTGAAACGCCAGTTGGAAGCCGATGTCAATGTGGACTCTTTGCATCCCGTTCCCGGACCGGAACGTTTAGGCAAACGTCGTTTGTGTGGCATTGTGGACTGGACGAGCGGTTTCTTCCCCGGTAGCCTGTGGTATGCATACGAATTGACGGGCGATGAAGGACTGAAAGCGCAAGCCATCCGTTACACCAACCTGTTGTACCCCATCCGGCAGTTGCCCGGTACGCACGATTTGGGCTTTATGATTAATTGCGCATACGGCAATGCGCTTCGTCTGGCTCCTAACGACACCATAGCCAATGTACTGATTGAGACGGCCGAAACGCTCAGCAAACGTTTTGACCCACAAGTTGGTTGCATCCGTTCTTGGGATTTCGGCGAGTGGAACTATCCGGTCATTATTGACAATATGATGAACCTTGACCTGATGTTCACTGCCAGCAAGTTGAGCGGCGACAAAAAGTATTACGATATGGCGGTACAGCATGCACGCACAACCATGAAGAACCACTTCCGTCCGGACTATACCTGCTACCATGTAGTCAGCTATAACGATGACGGAACCGTGGAGAGCCGCGGAACCCACCAGGGTAAGAATGACGAATCTTCCTGGTCGCGCGGACAAGGTTGGGCTGTTTACGGCTATACGTTGTGCTACCGTGAAACCAAAGAAACAGAGTTCCTGCAACAGGCCATTCACGTAGCCGACATGATCATGAACCGTGTACAGACTAACGACAGCATTCCATATTGGGATTATGACGCACCCGCCATCGCCGAGACACCTCGCGATGCTTCCGCCGCCGCCGTTACCGCTTCCGCCATGTTGGAACTGAGCACTTTAGCGCCCGACGGGCAAAAATACTACCAATATGCCGAGCGTCTGCTTAAGAACTTGTCAAGCAAGAATTACTTGGCAGAGAAAGGAACCAACAACGGATTTGTGCTGATGCACTCTACCGGTTCCTTGCCCCACGGTTCAGAAATTGATACTCCCATCAACTATGCGGATTATTACTACCTGGAGGCGTTAAAACGCTATATGGATATGCAGAAATAAATCAAGCGCTTCTTCAAATACAGAGACACGAAGGCACAGAGATCTCATTTTGCCTGTTTACAGATTCATTTTTCTCTGTGCCTGTGTCCCTTGTTCCATGAAACTCACTCTCGTTTCTCTCAGAACAGTTACCCTACCGCACAGCTTTAGGCACTTGGTATTCCCGCGGTCAGCGGGTGACAAGGCATTTATCTCGATACCCCTACGATTTTTACCCTCATTTGAAGCCATGTAAACAAAGAAGAGCACAATGAAGCATTTGCAAAAGCACAAAATAAGATACAAAGAACCGAGTCATTCTCCTCCGCCTATTTTAGAGTTAGAAACACAAAGGCCGAAAGTTTCTAACATAGACAGGGAATGTTAGAAACATTCGACCTCTATGTTTCTAACATTCCCCAAGGCCCGTCAGAAGTAGTTCTGCAAAGGAATTGCGAGAGCCGGACCGAACAGGACAGCGGATATTGACAAATACCGACGACCATCCGCCACCTAATGTAAGGAATCCTAACGGATATTATTCTTCCAGGACGTTTTTTATGACGTACGTTTCACCACTGCCTGTGGGGAAAACGACTTCATAGTAATCGCAGACCCTGTTGAATTGCTTTTCTCCGCTCCGTGCCACTTCCTTCCCGCCTTTGCTGACAACCATCGGCCAGGCAGAGCGCAGCTTGCATTCTTTCCCTGAAAGCGAGAGAAGGCGAGCATGGGCCAAGGCGCCTTTATTCCACTGAATGTCTACTTCAAAATTGCCTCTGGCTTTAAGTCCCCTTACGTTGCCTTCCGGCCATGCGCCCGGCAAAGCGGGCAGAAGATGCAGGTAGCCCGCATGGCTCTGCAACAACATTTCGGCCACACCGGCAGTGAAACCGAAGTTACCGTCTATTTGGAAAGGCGGATGAGCGTCCAACATGCTTTTGTACAACCCGCCTCCTTTATGTCCCGAACCGAATCCTACCGGATTGAACAGGTTGGAAATGATTCTGTAAGCATGGTCTCCGTCCATCATACGCGCCCATAGATTGATTTTCCAACCCATGGACCATCCCGTAGCCTCATCGCCTCGGTTCAAGAGTGTTTGCCGTACGGCTTCAAGAAGTTCCGGCGTGTCTGCCGTTATTTGGTCGCCGGGATGGAACCCATATAAATGAGACAAATGACGATGGTGCGGATCGGTTTCTTTGAAATCATACATCCATTCCTGTAGCTTTCCGCCTTCTCCTGCCTGGTAGGGCAACAGTTTGTCCAATTTCTCCTGCAACTCTTTCTGTAAGTCCGGGTCTACATCCAGCTTACGGGCTATATCCAACGTACGGACAAAGTTCTCGCGTATGATGGCCATGTCCATCGTCGGCCCCATGCTGAGCGCCACGCGTTCTCCGAGAGGGGAAATAAACCAGTTTTCCGGCGAGACCCCCGCAGGCGTGACCAAATGCCCGTTTCCGTCATCTATCAGCCAGTCTGCAAAAAACTCCGCCGCGCCTTTCATCAGCGGATAAGCCTTTTCGCGCAGGAATGTCTCATCTTGCGTAAATTGGTAATGTTCCCACAAATGACTGGTCAGCCAGCCTTGCGCCATGGGCCAGAACGAAGCACTGGGTACATTGTCGTTCGGCACAGTCTCCCGCCACAAGGAAGTATTGTGGTGAGCTACCCAACCTCGGGCATCATACATGCGGGCTGCCGTCTCCCTACCCGACTCGGCCAACTCTTCAATGAACCGGAAGAGGGGCTCGTGACACTCGGCCAGATTGGTCACTTCGGCGGGCCAATAATTCATCTCTGTATTAATATTAATGGTGTAACCGCTGTTCCATGACGGAATGGTATCTTTGTTCCAAATGCCTTGCAGATTGAGCGGCTGTCCGCCCGGGCGTGAACCGGAAATCATCAAATAACGGCCAAACTGGAAGAGCGTGGCAGCCAAGTCTGGGTCGCTTTGGTCGGCAAATCGGTCGACGCGTTGGTCGGTAGGCAAGGCCAATTGTTCGGGAGAAGATGGCAATGTCAGACTGACGCGGTCGAACAACGAGCGGAAATCGGCGACATGCCTTTCCTTCAACGCTTCGTAATCAAAAGCCAAGGCTTTGGCCAGTATGCCGGAAACTTTGGCCGAAGGGTCAACACCCTCGCGGCTCGGACTCTTGTCGAAGCCGTTGTAGCTGGTAGCCATGCTGAGCAACAATACGACTTCCGCGGTCTGGCTAATACGAAGGCCTTCCGCGGTCATTTCCACCTTTCCACCGGGACATACGGGTATCAGCTGCGCTTCGAAGAACATGCCTTTGCCTTCAATCTCGTCTCCGTAGAGCATCCGTTTATTGAATTTGCGTTTCCCGTTCTTGTCATATAACTCAGGGTGCTTGTACTGGTCGCCCCAGTTTTCTATTTGCTCAAAAGTACGGCGTTCCACATATCCCGGAGCTTGTCCTTTCAGCACGAGTTTCCCATCGCTGTACGTCTCATTGGCCGTAGGATGAACACACGAAAAGTCCACCGTGACGTCAATTCCTTTTTCCTTGTCGGTCTTTAAGCGAATGACCATCACGTCATCCGGGTGGGATGCGAACACTTCCCGTTCATACGTGGCGCCATCCGCCGTATAGACAGTCCGGTTAACAGCTTCCGACAGGTTCAATTCCCGTTTATAGTTTGTAGCAGACACCTGTCGGTTGTCCGTGATGTGCAGGTCGGCAAAGGGCTGATAATATTGGTGCAGGCGCCCCAACCAATGCTTGCATATCAAGTCCGAAGCCTGTTTATACTGCCCGGCTTTCATCAGTCCGACCACTTCCGCTTTCATTTCGGGAGTGATTTTTATGTCTTTGAACATCACGGAAGGTTCTCCGCTGTAAAGCGTGTTCTCGTTGAGTTGCAATTGCTCTTCGCCAACGCCGCCGAAAACCATTGCCCCCAACCTGCCGTTACCCACGGGCAACGCTTCATTCCAATTTGCCGCCGGCGCGTCATACCACAACCGGACATTCTCTTTCTCTTGTTTCCCGCTTCCGGAACAAGCCGCCAAGCATAGTAGGAACACGACATACCAATACCTCATATTGTTCATTCTTTTAATTATTGTGAGATTATTTCTACAAAATTAAGTCAAACCGAGCACTGGACAAAACAAAATGCGATAAAAATATGCGGTTCAATCCTTCTATAGAGAAAACTGTCCGTTCATCGCGAAACGATATCCGTCCCTCAAAACGGGCTTGGGAAGGTCTTCTGCAGCCATTTCGCACAATTTTAAAATATATATCTACATAAGTGCAAACATACATTGAGGGTGTTCACCTACCTTTGCGGTGTTGAATTTTTAAATGATTAAACCATGAAGCGACAAAAAGAACGTATGAAACGAACGCTCGCGCTTTCGTTTTTGGTTGGTGCTTGTTGTTTGCCGGGATATGCCGGTAGCTCCGCACCATCTCTGTTGGCAGGAAGTTATTCCGTAGAGGAAGTTCTGCAAAATAAAAAAATCACAGGTGTAGTCAAGGACAATTTCGGTCCGGTTATCGGTGCCAATGTGTCCGTCAAGGGAACCAACATCGGTGCCATTACGGACATAGATGGTAAGTTTAGTTTCGAAGCTCCGGCTGATGGCGTCTTGGTGGTTTCTTTCGTGGGATATACCACCCAAGAGATTCCATTGCAAGGGAGGACGGACTTCAATATTACATTGAAAGAAGATAACGAATTACTGGACGAAGTTGTTGTAACTGCTTTGGGTATCAAACGTGAAAAGAAAGCGTTGGGTTATGCCATGCAGGAGGTGAAGACGAATAACTTGACCGAGAACCGTTCTACCAGCGTTTCCAATATGTTGCAAGGTAAGGTGGCCGGTGTGCAGATTTCGCAATCAAGCGGTGGTGTTGGAGGTCCGACACGTATCGTAATGCGTGGCTTGAATTCGTTGAGTGGTAATAACCAACCTCTGTGGGTGGTTGATGGTTTGCCTATCTTGGATAATACCAATGCTTCCGCTAACTCTCAATTCTTTTATTCATCGGGTGCCGCAGACTTGAATCCGGATGATATTGAAAGTATCTCTGTGCTGAAAGGCGCTAACGCAGCAGCTTTGTATGGTTCGCGTGCCCAAAACGGAGCCATCGTCATTACTACGAAGAAGGGAAAAGAAGGTAAGTTGCAGTTGGAGTACAATGGTTATGTAGCCATGACACAAGCCTATGACTCGTATGAGTTCCAAAACGTCTATGGACAAGGTTCTCAAGGCGTATTCTCAATGGAAGCGTTGGGCTCTTGGGGACCTAAGATGGAAGGACAGATGATTCCAAACTGGCGCAGGGAATTGTACGGTGATGAGTCATACAATGATTATGCCATGTTGCCGCAAACCAATCAGATGGATGATTTCTTCCGTACAGGATTAGCTTATACCAATTCGCTTAATGCTTCCGGTGGTACGGAGAATATCAGCGCACGTCTTTCTTTCACGGATACTCGCAACAAAGGCATTGTTCCCAATGAGTCTATGGTGAAGCAGAATTATAACCTCAATGTGGAAGTGAAAAACAAATATGTGGTATTGGGCGCCAAAATTGCTTATTTCCGTGAAAAAGTAAAAAACCGTCCTCAGACTTACAATGGATTGTGGCAGCATTTTGTCCAAATGCCGAGAAGTATTCGTTTGCAAGACTTGCAGAATCCGATAGGCTTGGACGGATCTGCCGTCAACTGGTCGGGACCGTCAAACATCCGCTTTAATCCGTATGCTTTGGTAATGAATGAAAATGGAAATGCTTTGGATAGAGACCGTTTCCAGGGGCAGATTACGCTCACGGGTAATATTACGGACTATTTAAAGGTTACAGGTCGAATCGGTATTGATAGAATTAATGATAATGTAGAACAGTATCACGCTTATTTGCATCAAGGACAAACCCCAGACAATATGCTTTATATTGATAATACCGTTAATTCAGAACTGAATGCGGACTTGATGGTTAACTTTGACAAGCGGTTTAATGATTTCTCTGTGACGGCTAATGTGGGCATCGCTACTCAGTATAGTAAATATAAAGCGTTAGGGGCGGAAAGTGGGGAGGCCATCCTGCCGCACTTCATTGCCATCAGTAACGGTATGACCAGGTTGGCCACACAGGATTTTTGGTCCAAACGCATCAACTCCGTGTTGGGTAACGCTACGGTTGGATATAAAAGTATGGTATATCTTGACCTTACGGCGAGAAACGACTGGTCATCCACGTTGCCTTCTACCAACTGGTCATACTTCTATCCGTCCGCCAGCGTGAGTGCCATTGTTTCGGAGATGTTCAAAATGCCGGATTGGATTACTTATTTCAAGGTAAGAGGGTCAGTGGCTCAGGTTGGTAATGACACGACTCCTTATCAGTTGGCCAATGTTTATACGTTGAGTTCTATAGGCGATTATACGTATGGACAAACGTCTAACACGTATCCTTTGGCGGATTTAAAGCCGGAAAGTACATTGTCTTGGGAAGTCGGTTTTGACTATCGTATGTTTAATAATCGCTTGGGTATTGATTTCACTTTCTACAAATCGACAACGACCGACCAAATTCTTAGAATGCCTGTTCCGGCATCATCCGGTTATACGCAGAAGATGGTTAATGCCGGTAAAATGGAAAGCAAGGGCGTTGAATTGATGGTAACAGCTACACCTATCCAAACGAAAGATTGGAAATGGGACGTTACGTTGAATTGGGGAAAGAACGAAACCCGTAATGTTTATTTGGACGAGAAGATCAAGCGTTATCAGTTCCCGCTGACTACGATGGTTCGTATCGGTTCTGTTGTGATGGATGAAGGCGGTCGATTTGGTGACATTGTTTCGACTTCTTACAGAAGAAATGAGGCCGGTCGTATCTTGGTGGATGACAACGGGCTTCCGCTCATCGACACTTCTTCTACAAAAGTTATCGGTAACATGATGCCTAAGTGGACAGGCTCTTTCGGAACAACTCTCAGTTGGAAAGATTTAGTATTCAGTGCACTAATTGATGTCAGATACGGTGGACAATTTTTGTCGTTGACGGATGCGCTCGCTTGTGGTGCCGGTACGTCAGCTCGTACGTTGGAAGGACGTGACGGTATGGTGGTGGACGGTATTGTAGAGTCTACCGGCTTGGAAAACACCAAACAGATTACCGCCGAACAATACTATTCGACCATTGCGGGTAATTATCCGGTCGGCGAAGAGTTCTTGCACGATGCAACTTATGTCAAGATGCGCGAGTTGTCCATCGGATATACGTTGCCTAAGAAGTGGCTCAGCAAAACTCCGCTTCGCAGTGTGAAGGTGTCTATCGTAGGACGTGACTTGTTCAATATCTACAAGGCTGCTCCGGTGAATGCGGAATTCGCGTTGAACAGTCAGGATGTATTCCAAGCGTTCGAATTGGCGGCTTTGCCTTCTACACGCAACATCGGTTTCTCACTTAATGTCAAATTCTAAAAAAGAAACATCATGAAACTAAGAAAAATATTTCCCTTTTTAGTGGCTTCGGTTCTCACGGTAGGTTGTACCAACGGTTTTGAAGAAATGAATGAGGACCCGATGGCCATTACAGAAGTATCTCCGGATTTGATACTTCCTAATATGCAATACAACGGTTTTCACATGGTAGCCGGCGACTATCAAAGAGCAACTCGGTTGTATGCTTTTCTATATTGCCAATATGGCTCCAATGCGTCATCAGACTTCCGTTCGGGGAATTATGAATTTAATTCGTCGTGGGCGGAACGTGGTATGTGGACTCCATATTATACAGTTATGATAAAAAATATGCGTGAAGTAAACGCAAGCTTGGAGGCACATCCTGAATACGAAGATATGTATCAGATTATGAGTATTGCCGCGGCTCTTAGTACGATTCGGCAGACGGATACGTTTGGGGATATACCTTACTTTGAAGCCGGATACGGAGAGGTTCAAACCCCTTATGACGACCAAAAAGACATTTATTATGACGTGTTCCAAGCATTGACGGATGCGGTCAACTTGTTGAAACAAAAACGGAGTGGCCAGTTGCAGTATGGTAACGAAGACATGATGTACCAAGGAGATGTGGATAAATGGATTAAGTTGGCAAACTCTTTGCGCTTGCGTGCCGCTATCCGTTTGTCATTCGTTGATCCTGAAAAGGCAAAAGCCGAAGGGGAAGCCGCTCTGAGGGAATCATTGATGGCTTCCAATGACGACAATGCACGGGTAACGACCCCGGAAACTTCAACATGGGCTAATCCATTCTTGGACAATGTGGATTGGGATGACTTCCGGGCCAGCAAGACTATGGTGGATATGATGTTGAACTACCACGGTTCCGTTGCCGATCCGCGCACCACATTAATATTGTCGCAAACACAAGGATGGGTGAACGGAAATTCCGAGATTCAGTACCGGGGAGTCCCCAATGGTTTGCCGGGTGCAAGCCTGAGTCAGCCCGAATATGCAAAAGAGAATAATTCATTCTTCTGGGGCTATATGTGGGGATTCGATTGGAACTCGGCGGGCAAAGGTTCGGCTGTCTCCCGGCCTTCCGGTCACTTGAGAGTGCCTTGGATGCTGATGAACTATGCGGAAGTTTGCTTCTTGAAAGCCGAAGCCGCTATCAGAGGATGGGAAGGAGCCGGAGATGCCAAAGCCAACTATGAAGCAGGTATCCGTGCATCTTTGGAAGAAATGAGACAAATGGCACCCGTCGGCTCGTACACTACCGCTGATGACGATGCGTACATCACGACGGGTAATGTGGCTTGGAACGATGTGGATGATTTCGAAACCAAACTTGAGAAGATTATCACCCAGAAATGGATTGGCATTTTCCCCAATGCGGATGAAGCATGGGCAGAGTTCCGCCGTACGGGTTACCCCGAACTCCAACCCATTGTGCAGAGCTTGGATCCGAGCATCAATCCCGCCAATAACGAGTTTATCAAAAAGCTCCGTTATGTGGATAATGAATTGAATAACAACAATGTCAATGCAACTGACCCGTCTCTGAATGGCGGTCAAGGTGACGGAATGAATGTCCGCGTTTGGTGGGATACTTCCCGTTACAATTAATCCTGTTTCATGACAAACAGTTTGTCAATAGTTTTTTATATTAAAGGAAAGGGAATGTGCAAATGCTATGTGCATCCCTTTTTTAATTAAAATAGCAAAAATTACGATGAAACATTTAATCTTGTTATTAGCTTGCGTATTCTCGTTTCATACCCTGCAAGCGCAGTTGCTTAACAAAGAAGCATTTTCACTGCTCAACTTGGATTATCCGGGATTGGAGAAAGTGAAAGAGGCTTATTTTGATGATAAATTTGATGTAGCGGCGCAAGAGCTGTTGAACTATTACCGCCAACGTACGGGCATTGTCAATCCGTTTCTTGACTTAAACCATATTATCATCAGTGAAACGGAGCAGAAATGGGCGGACGACGCTTTGGAGCACACTTTTTTCGTACACAACGGATATCAACCTTCGTACAATTATGGAAAGGATATCAATTGGCAATATTGGCCGGTAAAAGATAACGAACTTCGCTGGCAACTCCATCGGCATAAATGGTTTACGCCGATGGGCAAGGCTTATTGGTTGACCAAAGACGAGAAATATGCCAAAGAATGGGTGTACCAGTTCACGGATTGGATCAAAAAGAACCCGTTGCAACAAATTGATCCGGTGCTGTATGAGGTCTATGACGTGGATGGCGTGACCGGCATGGCGGAAAACGTGCGTTTTGCTTGGCGTCCGTTGGAAGCGAGCGGACGGTTGAAAGACCAAATCAGCCAATTCACGCTCTTCTTAAACGCCAAAGCCTTTACTCCGGCTTTCCTTACGGATTTCTTAGTAAACTATTTCAGGCATGCCCGGCATACGATGGACAACTATTCCCAACAGGGCAACCATTTGCTGTTCGAGGCGGAATACGTGCTTTGTGCCGGTATCTTTTTCCCGGAATTCATCGAAGCCCCCAATTGGCGTAAGAGCGGCATTGGCATCTTGAACCGTGAGATAAAGAAACAGGTATATGCCGACGGAGGACAGTACGAACTGGACTTGGGCTATCACCTCGGATGCATCAGTATTTTTAGCGATGCACTCAAAATGGCTCAAGAAAACGGCTACGGAAACGAGTTCCCCTCCTCTTATACCGAGACCATTAAGAAAATGATGTTGTTTTCCATGCATGTATATTTCCCGGACTATACTTATCCTTGTTTCAGCGATGTCCGCCGTCCGACACCTTTCAGCCAAGTGCGCAACTTCCAACATTGGCTAAAGTTGTTCCCGGACAACGAACAATTGCGCTACTTTGCCACACAGGGCAAGGAGGGCAAGCTGCCTGATGAATTATGTCACGCCGCTCCTGTGACCGGTTTCTTCACTTTCCGCAACGGATGGGGACAAGATGCCACGGTGATGATTCTGAAAGCCGGCCCTAAGGGAGAATGGCATTGCCAACCGGATAATGGAACGTTTGAATTGTGGTTTAACGGAAAGAACCTGTTCCCCGATTCCGGCTCATATATATATGGAGGAAATGAAGAGATTTGGAAAAAACGCAATTGGTTCCGTCAGACAAGGGTTCACAATACATTGACATTGGACAATAAGAATCTGGAGACCACCCAATCAGTTACTAAACTATGGGAGAAGTTGCCCAATGCCCAAGTGCTGGTGACCGAGAATCCAAGCTACAAGGGCTTGACGCACCGCCGCTCCGTATTCTTTGTAGACAACAGCTACTTCGTCATTGTGGACGAAGCCTTTGGCGAAGCCACCGGCACCGTGAACCTTCATTACCAGCTTTGCGATGGAAAGGTGGACATTGACGAACAGAAGAATCTGTTGCGTACGCGGTATGCCGGCAACAGCAATGTCGTGCTTCGTTGTTTCGGGCCGGAGGATATGCGGATGGATGAAGAGGAAGGTTGGTATTCCATCGCTTACCAGCAGCGCACTCAACGTCCGGCTGTTGCGTTCAATGTGGTTAAAACAACTTCGAAACCGGTGCGTTACATCACCGTCATGTATCCTGCAAGGAATGCCAAGAAAGCTCCCCGGATGGAAGCCCGATTCCTTACTCCACAATTTGACGAAAATGAGCTGGAAATAGAAGTGGTTCTGAATGGAAAGAAAACAAGGTTAGGTTACAACTTGAAATAAGGGAAATGCTCGTGAGAGTATGATTTAGCAAATAGTTTATAAAAGGTTGGGGCGGCATAGCGGACAAAAGCGACTATGCCGCTTTTTTATTTTGATATAGCGAGCCATATTTAGACAATATTGCGATTTTTTATCTAAAAAGCAAACGTTTTATGCTCCGAATAAACTATATTCGTACCATGAACTTTAATAGAAAACGATTATGAAGAAAAATTTCTTATCTTGCTGCCTCTTCCTATTGTGCAGCATTTCTCTGTTGGCGCAACAAGCGTCTATCCCCCATGACTCAAAGATGGACTGGTGGCGTGAAGCCCGTTTCGGCATGTTTATTCATTGGGGACCGTATGCCTTATGGGGTGGCGAGTACCACGGGCATCAACAGCGTGCGGGAGGTGCCGAATGGATAATGAACCGCTGTAAGATTCCCGTCGCCGAATATCAGGAAATGACCCGCAAGTTCAACCCTGTCGATTACGACCCCGAAGCATGGGTACGTTTGGCCAAGGAAACCGGCATGAAGTACATTGTCTTTACGACCAAACACCACGACGGATTTGCCATGTTCAAGAGTGATGCCAGTAAATATAATATGGTGGACTTTACCCCATACGGCAAAGATGCAGTAGACGCGCTTGTCAAGGCTTGCCGCAAATATGGGATGAAGTTTGGCTTCTACTATTCGCAATCACAAGACTGGAACAATCCGGGCGGGGCTACCCATCGCAGGCCCATGAATCAAGGATGGCCCAATCCCGACTCAACGGCCGTAGACGCTTACACATTAGCGCATAACGGCAGTTGGGACCCGGCACAACAAACACGAACCATTGAGCAATATATGGATAGCGTGGCCATTCCGCAAGTCAGGGAGTTGCTGAGCCGTTATGATGATGTGACTGTATTCTTCTGGGATACGCCTAAAGGCATCACGAATGCCTATGCGAAAAAATTCATAGATTTGTTCAAAGACCATCCCAACGTGATTCACAACGACCGTATGGGGGGCGGTTTCCTTGGCGATTACAAGACTCCGGAACAGATGATTCCCACCGTGGCCCAATTGGACAGTACTGATTGGGAAACCTGCATGACATTGAACAACTCATGGGGCTATCGCCGGAGTGGGAACATCTGGAAACCGGCCAAACAACTTATCACGACACTGATTGACATTGCTTCTAAAGGAGGAAACCTATTGTTAAATGTCGGTCCCGACCCGCAGGGCAACATTCCGCAAGAGAACATTGACCGCATGAAGGTAATAGGACAATGGATGAAGAAATACGGAGCGTCCATTTATGGCACTGAACGTTGTAAAACAGACAAACCCACATGGGGCTATTGTACGCAAAAAATCACGAATGGCAAAACACATGTTTATCTGCAAGTCATTGACTGGCCCAAAAACGGGGAACTGCTTTTCGCCCTTCACGAACCTGCTTCCGCCGCCCGTCTGTTACACAACGGGAAAGAACTGAAATTAGAAAACACGGCAGAAGGCATCCGTATCGCTGTTCCTGAAAAGGCGCCCGATGAAATAGCTTCGGTCATTGAACTGGAATTTGACAAGGTATTGCCCCGCTATCCTATCAAAACGATGAACGACAATCTGTATGAAATTGTAGACGCACCTCGGAAATAGGATTCGGCATGCGACCAAATAACAAACCTACGTCTACCGATAGACCTATAAAAGTATGTCGTTTGATTTGACGTATGCGGATTGCCCCAATTCGTCAGCATTGTTTATCTTTGTTTCATCCATGAAGAACCTTAGCAAATGCTAAAAAAGCGGGGTACGGCAAGTTTTTTATCTCATAGCCACTGCGTTAGCAAATTATTTATGTATCTTTGCGGCGATTTTTGAAAGAAACATTGATATTAAGAGATTTTTTATGATTAACCCAATTGTTAAGACGATCGAGCTGCCCGATGGAAGAACCATCACGCTCGAAACGGGAAAGCTGGCAAAACAGGCAGACGGTTCTGTAATGCTGCGCATGGGAAACACCATGCTGCTGGCTACTGTTTGTGCCGCAAAAGACGCAGTTCCCGGAACAGATTTTATGCCGCTTCAGGTAGAGTACAAAGAGAAATTCTCCGCATTCGGACGTTTCCCCGGAGGTTTCACCAAACGCGAAGGACGCGCTTCGGATTATGAAATCCTGACTTGCCGTCTGGTAGACCGTGCTCTACGTCCCTTATTCCCCGACAACTTTCATGCAGAAGTATATGTGAACATTATACTTTTCTCAGCCGACGGTATCGACATGCCCGATGCATTGGCCGGTTTGGCCGCTTCGGCTGCCTTGGCCGTATCGGACATTCCGTTTGGCGGACCTATCTCCGAAGTACGTGTGGCACGCATTGACGGACAGTTCGTCATCAACCCGACTTTCGAACAATTGGAAAAGGCTGATATGGACTTGATGGTAGGCGCAACCTACGAAAACATTATGATGGTAGAAGGTGAGATGAAAGAAGTGTCCGAGCAAGACCTGCTTGCCGCCCTTAAAGCCGCTCACGAAGCCATCAAACCGATGTGTAAGGCACAAATGGAACTGGCCGAGGAAGTCGGTTCTACCGTAAAGCGCACGTATGACCATGAAGTGAACGATGAAGATCTGCGCAAGGCCGTACATGAAGCATGCTACGACAAAGCATACGCCATAGCTGCCAGCGGCAATACAAACAAGCATGCCCGCCAGGATGCTTTCGATGCCATCTGCGAAGAGTTTAAAGCCCAGTTCACGGAAGAAGAACTGGAAGAAAAAGGCCCGATGATAGACCGCTACTATCACGATGTAGAAAAAGAAGCGATGCGCCGTTGCATCCTCGATGAGGGCAAGCGTCTTGACGGACGTAAGACTACGGATATTCGTCCCATTTGGTGTGAAGTCAACCCCCTACCCGGTCCTCACGGTTCGTCTATCTTTACTCGTGGCGAGACGCAGGCTTTGGCTACCGTTACGCTCGGCACCAAGGATGACGAAAAGATTGTAGACGATGTATTGGTACACGGCAAGGAACGTTTCCTGCTGCACTACAACTTCCCACCGTTCTCAACCGGTGAGGCAAAGGCGCAACGCGGCGTAGGCCGTCGCGAGATTGGTCACGGTCATTTGGCATGGCGCGCCTTGAAAGGTCAGATTCCTGAAAACTATCCGTACGTAGTACGTGTCGTATCCGATATTTTGGAATCAAACGGTTCTTCTTCCATGGCTACCGTATGTGCCGGCACGTTGGCATTGATGGATGCCGGTGTACAGATTAATAACCCGGTATCAGGCATCGCCATGGGACTTATCAAAAACCCCGGCGAAGACAAGTATGCCGTATTGTCCGATATCCTGGGTGACGAAGACCATCTGGGTGACATGGACTTCAAGGTAACGGGAACCAAGAACGGTATCACCGCCACACAGATGGACATTAAAGTAGACGGTCTGTCTTACGATATCTTGGAAAAAGCCCTGTTGCAAGCCAAGGAAGGTCGCGAATATATCCTCGGCAAACTGACCGAATGTATCGCCGAACCTCGTCCCGACTTGAAGCCGCACGCTCCGCGCATCGAAACCATCACGATTCCGAAAGAATTTATCGGTGCCGTTATTGGCCCGGGCGGAAAGATTATCCAGGGCATGCAGGAAGAGACGGGTGCCATTATCAACATCGATGAAGTAGGCAACGAAGGTATTGTCGAGATTGCCGGTACCAACAAGGAATGCATCGAGAAGGCTAAACGCATGATTAAGGCCATTGTGGCTGTACCCGAGGTTGGTGAAGTCTACAAGGGCAAGATACGTTCTATCATGCCATACGGCGCGTTCGTAGAGTTCCTGCCGGGACGTGACGGATTGTTGCACATTTCTGAGATTGACTGGAAACGACTGGAAACCGTTGAGGAAGCCGGACTGAAAGAAGGCGATGACATTGAAGTGAAGCTGTTGGACATTGACCCCAAGACGGGCAAGTTCAAGTTGTCGCACCGTGTACTGATTCCGAAACCGGAAGGCTACAGCGAAAAGCCTGAGCGTCGGGAACGTCCCGCACGCCGCGGACATGACGACCGCAAATAAGCGCAAGTTCCGCATAACCGTGTAAAAGCCCGGCAACCTTGCTTACAATAAGAAGGTTGTCGGGCTTTTTAGGGTTTGTTTTTATCCTCTCAGCTGCTTGTCCATAGCTGCGGCCGCCCGGCGCCCGTCACCCATGGCAAGGATAACCGTGGCGCCTCCGCGGACAATGTCGCCCCCGGCATAGATGGTGGGGATGGACGACTGCATCTGTTCGTTCACGGCAATAGTACCTTTACGACCTAACTCCAATCCGGGAATGGAATGAGGCACAATGGGATTGGGGCTGACACCTACGCTGACGATGGCCAGGTCGATGTCAATGGTTTCCGTAGCGCCGGGAATGGGCACAGGACTGCGACGTCCGCTGGTATCCGGCTCGCCCAACTCCATCTTTTGCAAGACAACTTGCTTCACGCGGCCTTGCTCATCGGCAATGTATTCGATGGGATTATGCAAAGTCATGAACTCTACACCTTCTTCCTTGGCATGCTTCACCTCCTCGATGCGGGCGGGCATTTCGGCCTCGGAACGACGATAGACAATAATGGCGCGTTCGGCACCCAAACGACGGGCAGTACGCACGGAATCCATGGCCGTATTGCCACCGCCGATAACGGCTACCCGCTTGCCGAAAGGCACGGGCGTATCGCTCTCCTCGCTGGCGGCATCCATCAGGTTGACACGGGTCAGGTATTCGTTGGACGAAAGGATATTGATAGAGTTCTCACCGGGAATGTTCATAAAGTTGGGCAGACCGGCGCCGCTGGCCACGAACACACCTTTATACCCGTCTTGCTCCAGTTGTTCCACGCTCAAGGTCTTACCGATAATACAATCCTTCTCAAACTTCACACCCATCTTGGCCAGGTTGTCTATCTCCACGTCCACAATCTTGTTGGGCAGACGGAATTCGGGGATACCATATTTCAGTACACCGCCAATCTCGTGCAAGGCTTCGAAGACAGTAACGTCGTAGCCCATTTTCGCCATGTCGCCCGCAAAGGACAATCCGGCGGGACCTGAACCTACCACAGCCACTTTGATGCCGTTCTTCTCTTTAATCTCAGGTACGGAAATCTGTCCGCTTTCGCGTTCGAAGTCAGCGGCAAAGCGTTCCAGGTAACCGATGGCCACGGGCTTCTCTCCCATCTTCAGGTGGATGCATTTTGACTCACATTGCTTCTCCTGCGGGCAGACACGACCGCATACGGCGGGCAGCGCACTGGTTTCTTTCAGTGTGCGGGCAGCTTCGAGGAACTCGCCCTTCTCAATGTGCTTGATGAAGCGCGGAATGTCGATGCCCACGGGACAGCCTTCCATGCAGCCGGGGTTGGCGCAGTCTAAACAACGCTTGGCCTCAGTCAACGCCTGTTCTTCGTTCAAGCCCAGATTGACTTCCTCCTTGCGGCTGTGCGAGCGGTATTCCGGGTCGAGTTCCGGCATCTGCACGCGTTCGATGGCGGTACGTTCTTTTGGTTTCATGCTCTTGCGAAGCTCCACACGCCAAGGGGCATTGCGGGTCTTGTCCTCAGTCTGGGGCTCCAATTGGCAGGACTCCAGTTTGTGCATCTCCTCGCGTTCAATGGGCTTGAAAGCCCCCATGCGCTTCAGCATCTCGTCGAAGTCCACCTGATGCCCGTCAAACTCCGGCCCGTCCACGCAAACGAATTTGGTCTTTCCGCCCACGGTAATGCGGCAGGCACCGCACATACCCGTGCCGTCCACCATAATAGTATTCAGCGACACATCGGTAGGGATGTTATATTTCTTCGTCAGCAGGCAGATGAACTTCATCATGATGGCGGGGCCAATGGCAAAGCACTTGTCCACCTTCTCGCGCAGAATGACCTGCTCCACGCCTTCAGTGACCAGACCTTTTTGACCGTAAGAACCGTCATCCGTCATGATGATGACTTCGTCTGAACTCTCGCGCATTTCCTTTTCCAAGATAATCAATTCCTTAGTACGTCCGGCCAACACGGTGACGACCCGGTTTCCGGCCGCCTTCAACGCTTGCACAATGGGCAGCATGGGAGCCACGCCCACGCCGCCTCCGGCACAAACCACAGTACCAAAGTTCTCAATATGTGTGGCTTGTCCCAAGGGGCCTACTACGTCGGTGATGTAATCGCCCTCGTTGAGTTCGCACAGGCGGGTAGACGAAAGCCCTACTTCCTGCACCACCAGGGTGATGGTTCCAGCCACAGGGTCGGCTGCGGCAATGGTGAGCGGCATGCGTTCGCCCTTCTCTCCCACGCGGACAATGACGAAATGTCCCGCCTTGCGCGAGCGGGCGATGAGAGGCGCTTCAACAACCAGTTTGAAGACCTTCTCCGAGAAATGTTCCTTACTGATGATTTTATTCATTTGCTACTCCTTTTATTAGTATAATTACGTTTTTGCTATCAGATTGATATTTCTGCAAAGATATGTCTTTTCTTTGAAGCTATAAAAAGAAATATGTATTTTTGCCGGGTAAAATAAAATATCACATATTGATTACCTTAAAAAATCTACGAAAGATGAAGAAATTTATCATCCTATTGTTTTGCGTCCTGTGCGCCTTTCCCGCCGGAGCGCAACGGCAAGAAGACCTGTCGCTACCCCGGCCGGACAGCTTGCAGTGGTTTAAAGATGCCAAATTCGGTATGTTTATTCATTGGGGGCTTTATTCGCTGTTGGAAGGCAGCTACAACGGACATACCCTGCCCGATTCCTCGTTTCCACAAGGGAATAGTTGGTATGCCGAATGGATACAGCCCCGCCTGAATATCCCTTTTGACGAATATAGAAAGTTGATTCACCACTTCAATCCGGTCGACTTCGATGCGGAGAAGTGGGTTCTGGAAGCTAAAAACGCAGGCATGCGCTACTTTGTCATTACGGCCAAGCACCACGAGGGATTCGCGTTGTGGGACTCCAAGGTTTCGGATTTTGACATCATGCAGACTCCTTATAAGAAAGACCTGTTGACCCAGTTGGTGAAAGCCTGCAAAAAACACGGGATGAAATACGGGTTCTACTATTCCCATTGGCAGGACTGGGAGCATCCACAGGGCGCTTTGCCGTTTTGGGTAGGCAGCCGCTCGGACGAAGAGTTTGAGAAATACTGGCAGGAGAAAAGCCTGCCGCAGATCAAGGAACTGATTGTGAACTACGACCCGGATCTGCTATGGTTTGACACGTGGGACGAAGAAAACCACATCACGCCCCAACGTAGAGACGAATTAATCCGGCTGGTACGGAAATACAGCCCTAAATGCCTGATAAACGGGCGTATCTGCTACTTTAACCCCGGTGACAACATCGACTTCCTGGAAATGCACGACAACAGCTACCCGAAGGAAATCCTGGAGAAACCTTGGCAGACACCTGCCACGATGCAGAATTCGTGGGCCTATCACGCAAAGGACTACAACTGGAAAACGGCCACCCGCATGCTGACTTACCTGGTGAGCAACGTTTCCAAAGGTGGCAATTACCTGCTGAACGTCGGTCCCAAAGCCGATGGGACGTTCCCCGTCATGGCTACGCGGAGGTTGCGTGAGATGGGCGCCTGGCTGTTGGCAAACGGAGAAGGAGTTTATGGCACGCAACCTGTAGCGGTAAAAGCGCCGGAGGGAGTAATCCTCACTTGCAAGGAGACTGCCGGAGGGAAGTGGGTCTACGCCTTCCTGACGCGCCCCATACAAGACTTGACGCTGGACCTGACGGGTGCCCAAAGCGCGGAAATCTTAGAAACGGGCATGCCGCTGAATTTTGAAAACAGAGATGGAAGACTGCTTGTCCATATTCCGGACGGGCAAGTGGACGGCTGCTCCCTCCAAGTCGTAAAAATCAAGTTAGCGGAATAACTTCCGCTAACTTTCTGATGCGTCGGGCTTGCATTTTTTGGCAGCACACTCCGGACAAAGCCCTTTCAACACATAATTGATGCTGCTCAAAGTGAAGCCTTCGGGCAGTTTTACGACGGGAGTAGGAATATTCGTGAAACAAAACGTACGGTTGCATTCCGTGCAATGGAAATGGGTATGCAGGTCGCCCACTTCGCACGAACAGGAGGAACTGCACACGGCATACTTGAACGAACCGGTTCCATCATCAATGCTATGAATCAAATGACGGGACAGGAAGAGGGTCAGAGTGCGGTAGATGGTGGATTTGTCTACCGTGTCGAGCATGTTTTCCAAATCGAGCAACGACACTGAGCGTCCGGCATCTTCCATCGCTTTCAGTACCATTAGACGGATGGCGGTCGGCTGTATCTCGCGCCGGGCCAATAACTCCAAATATAATTTTTCGTTCTCCATTACTAATTCTACGTTAGTTCCTTATTCTCTGTAGGCGCATGGCATTCAAAATGGCCAATAAAGCGACTCCCACGTCGGCGAAAACGGCTTCCCACAGTGTCGCTATGCCTAAGGCTCCCAATGCCAATACAACCACCTTTACTCCTACCGCCAACACAATATTCTGCCAGACAATGTTTCGCGTCCTCCGGCTGATAAGGATGGCCGCGGCCACCTTCAATGGCTGGTCTGTCTGGATAACGACATCTGCCGTTTCAATAGCCGCATCGCTTCCCAGCCCGCCCATAGCAATGCCTACGTCGCTCAAGGCGAGTACGGGCGAATCGTTGATACCGTCTCCCACAAAGGCTATGCGGTTGCTGACATCTTTACGCAGACTTTCCAGGTGCTTTACTTTCCCTTCAGGAAGCAGGTCTCCGAACGCCCGCGTAATGCCTAACTTGCGGGCAAAGGTAGTGACAATACTTTGTTTATCGCCAGACAGCATTTCAATATGCGGGATATTTAGTTTTTTTAAGGCATGAATAGCCTCGACCGCATCGGTCTTCAGCACATCGGATAGTAAAAAACAGCCTGCATACCTTCCATCCGCCGCACATACGACGAGTGTTCCGTCCATGGAGTCCAATTCCTTGGGATAATCTATCCCGTTTTGTGACAACAACCTGGCATTTCCCACTTCTATCTGCCGGGAACCAATCGTACAAGCCAAACCATATCCAGCCGTTTCTTCTACGCCACTGACCGGACTAAGCGCAATGCCGGAGCGGCGCGCATAGTCCACAATCGCTTGGGCAATGGGGTGTGTACTGTTCTGCTCGACAGAAGCGGTCAGGCGAATCAGCTCTTCCCGGGTGAAACCGCCCGCCGCCTGACAAGCCTGCACCTCGAACGAACCTTGCGTCAAGGTTCCCGTCTTGTCAAAGACTACCGTATTGACTGAATTGAGTGCATCCAGACAGTTGCCCCCCTTAAACAAAATGCCCGTACGGGAAGCCGCCCCGATGCCACAGAAGTAACTTAACGGAATGCTGACCACCAAGGCGCAAGGGCAGGATACGACGAGGAAGACCAGTGCCCGGTAGAGCCAATCGCTAAAGATATAGGCAAAAGCAGCATCGGCCAACGACCATAAATAGGGTAACAGGACAATGAGAACAGCCAGGCCTGTGACCGCCGGCGTATAGACGCGCGCAAACTTGCGGATGAAGAGTTCCGTAGGCGCCTTGCGCTCCGAAGCTTCTTCCACCAAACGCAAGATGCGCGACAAAGCGCTGTCTTTGAATACTCGGCTAACCCGAATGCGCGCCATACGTCCGGTAACTATCATGCCGGCCAATACTTCCCCACCGGGGGCAATGGAACGGGGCAAACTTTCTCCCGTCAGGGCCGCGGTATTGAAATCGGCAGTATCAGTACACAAAACTCCGTCAAGCGGCACCCGCTCACCCGCTTTCACCTCTATGATTTCTCCCGGCCGCACTGCTTCGGGCGGAACCGTCACAGGATGCCCGTCGCGGATAACGGTAGCCTTTTCCGGATGGATGTCCACCAAATCGCTGATGTTGGCTCGTGCCTTTGCCACCGCCTTCTCTTGGAAATGTTCGCCTACCGAATAGAACAACATGACCGCTACTCCTTCCGGATATTCGCCAATGGCAAAAGCACCGACAGTGGCAATGAGCATCAGAGTAAATTCATTAAAATAGTCCCTGTGTCTCAGTCCTTCAAAGGCTTCTTTCAAAACAGGAACGGCAACCGACAAGTAGGCGGCCAAGAACCAAACAAGCGCCACACCGCGTTGCTGGAAAAACGAAACTTCCGACAAGTTGAGACCAATCCCGACAGCAAGCAACAAAGCGGACAACAATATTCCGCCATATTCCCCCCAAAAAGAATGCGATGCGCATGAACAGCCTGACGCGGCAGATTCATGATGCGTACAACAATGACAACTCATAACTTCCTTTGTATTCGTTATAGATTTTGTTTCTTGCCACAAAGATAAGGAGTATGCGATGCAACTTGGTTGCATAAAACAGACTGAAAGCCCAGTCGGCGCGGACCCGACCTCATTTAGTAAACATAAAAGAAAAGAAAGAGGAGGAGTCTGCGATTAATTGAATTTACAAGAACGAAGAGAGTGAGGACTGGTCTCATTTCAGGTTACTAACCTAAGGCGTGAATGTTTCTAACATAGGAGGGGAATGTTAGAAACATCCACGCTCTTATATGTCAACATCCGCGTTTCCGTCACTGTTGATGTACGGAAACGCGGATGTCAAACGGAGGAGCTATGAAAAGACTTTTTCAGTGCTCTCGAATAATCAGCCGGGCTATCCTATCGTAAAAGGATGATTTAGTTTACTTCTGACGCACAAAGATGTTGATGGGAGTACCCGTCAGGTTCCACTTCTCGCGCATTTTGTTCTCCAGGAAGCGTTTGTATGGCTCCTTGACGTACTGAGGCAAGTTGGCGAAATAGACGAACGAAGGTATCTGCGTATTGGGCAACTGCGTGATATACTTTATCTTGATGTACTTACCTTTAATCGAAGGAGGTGGATAAGCTTCGATGAGCGGCAACATCTCTTCGTTCAAACGTGCGGTAGATATGCGCGTATGGCGGTTGTCATACACCATGCGGGCAGCTTCGAGTACCTTCAGGATGCGTTGTTTGGTCAATGCCGAGGCAAAGATGATGGGAAAATCGGCAAAAGGAGCCAAACGGTTGCGAACGGCATCTTCGAATGTTTTCATAACCTTCACAGTCTTGTCGGGCACCAAATCCCACTTATTGACCACTACTACCAAGCCTTTCGAATTCTTTTGTATCAGGGAGAAGATATTCAAGTCCTGGCTCTCAATACCTCGCGTAGCATCCAGCATCAAGATGCAGACATCCGAATTTTCGATGGCACGAATGGAGCGGATTACCGAATAATACTCCAAGTCTTCATTCACCTTGTTTTTCTTGCGGATGCCGGCCGTATCCACCAGATAAAAATCGAATCCAAACTTGTTGTAACGGGTATAGATGGAATCGCGGGTAGTACCGGCAATCTCGGTCACAATGTTACGCTCTTCCCCCATAAAGGCATTCACGATGGAGGATTTTCCTGCATTAGGACGCCCAACCACCGCAATGCGGGGCAGGTCATCTTCTACTATTTCATCCGCTTCTTTTCTGAACTTACTGACTATCAAATCCATCATATCACCGGTGCCACTTCCCGTAGCAGCCGAGATACAATACGGGTCGCCCAAGCCCAACCGATAGAACTCGGCTGCGTTGTATTGTAAATCATAATTGTCCGTCTTGTTGGCTATCAGCAGAACTGGCTTTTGGGCACGGCGCAAAATGGAAGCCACCTCCATATCCAAGTCCGTCACTCCGTTCATCACGTCCACCAGGAACAGAATAACATCGGCTTCGTCCACGGCCAGCAATACCTGTTTGCGGATTTCTTCCTCAAAGACATCATCAGAGTTGACCACCCAACCTCCGGTGTCTACCACCGAGAACTCACGTCCACACCATTCGGCTTTACCATACTGGCGGTCACGCGTCGTTCCCGCTTCTTCGTTTACAATCGCCTGACGGGTTTTGGTCAAGCGGTTAAATAACGTAGATTTTCCCACATTGGGGCGTCCTACAATCGCGACTAAGTTTCCCATAATCTTTTTGTTTTTGCGACTGTCCCAGTCGTTTATACTATTTCTACTCAATCCAGTTGATAACCAAAGTTGCGCAATTCCTTGTCGGAGTTTCGCCAATTCTGGTCAACCTTCACAAACGTTTCCAAATAAATGGTCTTTCCAAAGAATTTCTCCAAATCGCGCCGCGCTTCCGTGGCCACTTTCTTCAACGCACGGCCTTGCTTGCCGATAATGATACCCTTCTGCGACTCGCGCTCCACATAAATAACGGCATTGATGTGTATCTTCTTCGCGTCTTCCTTGAATTGCTCCACTACCACCTCTACCGAGTAAGGAATCTCCTTATCGTAATAAAGCAATATTTTCTCGCGGATAATTTCGGTCACAAAGAAGCGTGCGGGCTTGTCCGTCCACTGGTCCTTGTCAAAATAAGGCGGAGAATCAGGAAGCAAATCCTTCACCCGTTTCATGACGTAATCCACATTAAACTTATTGGCGGCGGATATCGGGATAATCTCGGCCTTAGGCAACAAAGCCTTCCAGTTTTCAACCAGTTCTATCAGCTTCTCCTGATTGGTCAAATCAATTTTGTTAATAAGCAAAAGTACCGGAATTTCCATCAAGCTGACTTTCTCCACAAAATCATTATGCTTATCGGGAGTCTCGATGACATCGGTCACGTAAAGCAGTACATCCGCATCCGTCAATGCAGAAGTAGAAAAGTTCAGCATCGACTCCTGCAACTTATAAGCAGGCTTCACAACACCCGGCGTATCCGAAAAGACAATCTGCATATCATCTGTATTATAGATACCCATAATACGGTGGCGCGTCGTCTGCGCCTTGAAGGTTGCAATAGATATACGTTCGCCCACTAAGGCATTCATCAAAGTGGACTTACCCACATTGGGGTTCCCTACGATATTTACAAAACCGGCCTTATGCATATTCTTGTTTTTAAAAAAGTGGTGAAAAAAAACGCATCGAATTCATAAAATAGGATGCGTTTTTAATGTATCTGAAAACAATAAAACGTGTTATTGTTCCTTTTTACTGTCATATCCCCATTTCACATACACGGCTCCCCAAGTAAATCCTGCACCGAACGCTGTGAAAATAAGGTTATCACCTTTCTTCAATTTATCCTCAAAATCCCAAATGCAAAGCGGCAACGTACCCGCGCTGGTGTTACCATAGCGGTCAATGTTAATCATCATCTTCTCATGAGGAACTTCCAGGCGATGAGCCACGGCATCAATGATGCGTAAATTCGCCTGGTGAGGAATCACCCAATCTATGCTATCTTTATCCAATCCGTTACGCTGGGCAATCTCCGCACTTACATCTGACATATTGGATACGGCATATTTAAACACCGTACGTCCTTCCTGATAAATGTAGTGCATGTGATTATCCACCGTGAAATAAGAAGGAGGGCAAACCGAACCGCCGGCCTTCATGTGCAGGAAAGGCAATCCCTTACCGTCCGTACGTAGGATTGCATCCATGATACCATAATCCTCAGTGGTAGGTTCTATCATGAAAGCGGCCGCTCCATCGCCGAAAATCGGACACGTAGAACGGTCGGTATAATCTACCATTGATGACATCTTATCGGCACCAACGATTATAACCTTTTTATATCTCCCCGAACGTACAAAATTTGCAGCCGTCTCCATCGCATAGAGGAAACCACTACAAGCCGCCTGCAAATCGAACGCAAAAGCATTCTTCAGACGAAGTTTATCACAGAGAATGGATGCAGTTGAAGGGAAATGATAATCGGGAGTGGTAGTTGCGACAATCACCAAATCAATGTCATCCGGATTACTACCCGTACGCTGCATCAACTGCTTAGCCGCCTTGCGCGCCATGTACGAGCTACCTAATCCTTCTTCATTCAGGATTCGTCTCTCCTTCACTCCGATTCGCGTCATAATCCATTCGTCGTTGGTATCCACCATTCTGGATATCTCGTCATTCGTCAAGACATAATCAGGGACATAGCCTCCGACGCCTGTAATTACTGCATTTATTTTTTCCATCAATATCTACTATATTACCATTTTACTCCAATAAGCATAGTCTAAAAGGTTCTGCTTTCATTTCGAGAACAGGACTTTTTAGACATTTCTTATTCGAGTATCAATTCTTAAAAGCCACCGAATTATACAGCAGCTTCTTTTTCAACTGCAAGTTTACCTCTATAATAACCGCATGCACTACATACTGTGTGATATACATGCCATTCACCACAATTCGGACAAATAGCCAATGTGGGAACTACTGCCTTATCATGAGTTCTTCTTTTTGCAGTTCTTGTTTTTGACTGTCTTCTTTTAGGATGTGCCATTTTCTTAAAACTTTAATTGTTATCTAATAATCTTTTTAATTCATTCCAACGTGGATCAACCTGCATAT
>CASGED010000056.1 GCA_949300425.1 uncultured Bacteroides sp. | reverse complement strand
TTTAGTCACGATTGTCTTCAAATGGTGCGACAAGGTTATTACCTTCCTTTCCTGCTTTATGCTTTCCTTAGCCTGACATTCGGACTTTTAGCTGTATGGGGCGGTACGCTTTGCGGGAAAAACTGAAAGAAGCATTTGATTAGGTCACTGGCGTTGCGTATCTTTGCACGTCAAAAAAACACAGAGACACAAAGACACAGAGAAATAAAAAAAGTGTTCTTGGAGCTTGTTCTCCCAATAAAAGCTCTGTGCCTCCGAGCCTCTGTGTTTAATACAAACTAAATAAGATCTGTATTTATGGTAAGTTTTCTTCAAGTAGACGGACTGACGAAGAGTTTCGGAGATTTGATGCTCTTCGAGGATATCACTTTTGGCGTGGCGCAAGGGCAAAAGATTGGCCTGATTGCCAAGAATGGAAGCGGGAAGACGACGCTGCTGAACATCATCGCGGGAAAGGAGGATTACGACAGCGGCTCGGTGGTGTTCCGCAATGATTTGCGCGTGGGCTATTTGGAGCAATCGCCTACCTATCCGGCCGGATTGAGCGTCTTGCAGGCTTGCTTCTATTCGAAAAACGAGACGGTCCGTCTGCTGGCGGAATATGAACAGGCGTTGATGGACAACGATACGGACAAGCTGAACGCCTTGCTGGAGCGGATGGACGGTCTCAAGGCTTGGGATTACGAGCAACGCGCTAAACAAATCCTCGGCGAATTGAAGATCCATAACTTCGACCAGAAGGTAGAGAGCCTTTCGGGCGGACAATTGAAGCGCGTGGCGTTGGCGAATGTCCTCATTACCGAACCGGAACTGATTATCCTCGACGAGCCGACCAACCACTTGGATTTGGAAATGACTGAATGGCTGGAGGATTACCTGAGCCGTTCGACTATCAGCATCCTCATGGTCACGCACGACCGTTACTTCCTCGACCGCGTCTGTTCGGAGATTATCGAAATCGACCGCAAGCAACTCTATCAATACAAAGGTAATTACAGCTATTACTTGGAGAAGCGCCAGGAACGCATTGACGCGCAAAACGCCGAAGTGGAACGCGCCAATAATCTCCTCCGCAAGGAATTGGATTGGATGCGCCGCCAGCCTCAAGCCCGTGGTACGAAGGCGAAATACCGCATCGACGCCTTTTATGAATTGGAAAAGAAAGCTAAGCAAACGCGCGAGCAGGGCAAGGTAAACCTCGATGTGAAGGCGTCCTACATCGGTTCGAAGATATTCGAGGCGAAGGATGTCACCAAGAGTTTCGGCGATTTGAAGATAACCGACCATTTCAACTATACGTTCGCCCGCTATGAAAAGATGGGCATCGTGGGCAATAACGGCACAGGCAAATCTACTTTTATCAAGATGTTGATGGGCGAAGTAGCGCCGGATAGCGGGCATTTCGACGTGGGCGAGACGGTCCGCTTCGGTTATTATAGCCAGGAGGGATTGCAATTCGACGAGCAGATGAAGGTCATCGATGTGGTGCAGAAGATAGCCGAATACATCGACCTCGGAGATGGGCGGAAGTTGGGCGTGTCACAATTCCTGAATTACTTCCTTTTTACGCCCGACAAGCAGCACAATTACGTCTATAAGCTGAGTGGCGGGGAGAAGCGGCGGCTTTACCTCTGCACTGTCCTGATGCGCAATCCGAACTTCCTCGTATTGGACGAGCCGACCAACGACCTCGATATCATCACCCTCAACGTATTGGAGGAATACTTGCGGAGCTTCAAAGGATGCCTCATCGTGGTTTCGCACGACCGTTACTTCATGGATAAAGTCGTAGACCACCTCTTGGTGTTCCACGGGAATGCCGACATTCAGGATTTCCCCGGCAATTATACCCAATACCGCGCCTGGAAAGAGGAGCGCGATGCCCTGAAGAAGCAGGAAGAGGCCGCTTTGCAAACCAAAAAGAATCCGACGCCCGAAAAGCCCCGCCGGCAAGAGACGGAAGCGAAACGCCGCCTTACGTTCAAAGAGCGGAAGGAATTCGAAGCGTTGGATGCGGAGATTCCTCAGCTGGAAGCCGAGAAAGCAGAATTGGAACAGGCCATGAGCAGCGGCACGCTAAGCACCGATGAACTCCTGAGTAAGTCCCAACGCATCACGCAATTGCTGGAAGAATTGGACGAGAAAACCATGCGTTGGCTCGAACTTAGCGAATATGTATAAATAGGCTTTAGAGACAAGTGAACAAGGCTTTAGAGACAAGCGGATAAGGCTTCAGGTAATAGCCTTGTCAACTTTTAGCCTTGTTAACTTGTCCCCTTGTTCCCTCGTCAACTTAAAAACTTATAAACTCAAAACAATATGGACCCGACAACAAAAAGACCTCCTTTATGGAACCGCAACTTTATCCAGTGTTGCATTTCCTATTTCTTGATGAATATCGCTTACTATGTGCAGGTTCCCACCATGCCGCTTTACTTGTCGGAAGAATTGGGCATAGACAACTCGCAGGTCGGATTGGTACTTTCCAGCTACACCATCGGCGTGCTTTGCATGAGGCCCTTCTCTGGCTATTTGGTGGATTGCTTCTCGCGGAAATACCTGTACATATTCGCCTTCGCGATGTTCTCGCTGTTCTTTGTAGGATATTTCTGGGCGACTACCGTCTTGCTGCTTATACTAATCCGTCTGTTTCAAGGGACATTCATGGGACTGACCTCCGTATCGGGAAATACCATCACGATTGATGTGATTCCCTCCGCACGCCGTGGGGAAGGTATGGGATTTTACGGGCTGGCTATCAACATCGCCATGTCTTTGGCTCCGCTGATTGCCGTGGCGACCTATGCCAAACAAGGATTCAACGCCGTGGTGTGGAGCAGTCTTGCTTTCTCGGCGTTAGGTATCTTTTCTGTCCTCTTCATCCGTTATCCGAGGCGGGAGAAAGTAAAGCGTCCGCCGCTTTCCTTAGACCGGTTCATCCTGCTGAAAGCTATTCCGGCGGCTATCACCTATATGTTTGTAGCTGTGGCTTACGGTATGCTGCTTTCGTTTGTCGTGCTCTACGGCAAGGAGATCGGTGTTGCCAACGCCGGATATTTCTTTATCTATATGGCTGTGGGCGTAGGGCTTTCGCGCTTGGTTTCAGGTAGGTTGATTGATGGCGGGAAGATTCACCAGGTGGCAATCTGTGCCATGTCCTGTTTGATTGTGATGATTGCCATCTTTGCTACCGTACATAATGTCTATGTGTTTTTTGCCTCTGCATTTGTCATCGGTGTAGGCTTCGGCATCGGTGTGCCTGCATTCCAATGCCTGTTCGTCAATGTGGTGCCGCACAGCCAGCGCGGAACGGCCATGGGGACCTACTTCACGGCATACGACCTGGGTATCGGTATCGGGATGCTGACCGCAGGATTTATCTCCTCGCGTTGGGGATTGTCGGCCGCTTATCTGACGGGAGCATTCAGTTGCCTGTGTGCGTTGATTACTTATCTGATATGGACAAAATCCTCTTACGAGCGGCATAAGATGTTGGTATAGTTGACGAGGGGACAAGTTAACGAGTTGACAAGATGACAAGGAAACAAAGCTTATTCCTTGTTTCCTGAAGCCTTGTTAACTTGTCCCCTCGTCAACTATATATTAATATTACAAAATGATTACATCACTCGTGTTTTAAAAGCAAAAAGACGTGTAAGAATGAAATAAATATCAAAATGTGAGGAAATAGGGTTGATATAAGTCAAAACCGCAATGCCTTTTACATTTATTAAGCCGTCTGTCCATTTTGTGCCGGTAAACATACATTACATTTGCACTCGAAAAATCAAAGATACCGCCGAGAAAGCTGGTATTACATTTTGGGTTACATTTTTAATTGGTTGTTTAGGTTTAATAGTTAAAAGGTTATTGTATTATGAAACGTTTAGGTTTATCTGTTGCAGTTCTCTTGATGAGCGCAACTTTGGCTTTTGCAGGAAACAAGGAAAAGGCGCCGTTTACGGTCAGCATGTATCAATTGAGCAGCTACCTGCAATTGACGTCAGCACAGGTGGATGAGGTAGAAAACATCAACGAATATTTCCAGCAGATGCAACGCGCCAGCCTGCGTGCGGACGAAGACCAGAAGGAGGCTAAGATGCAAAAGGCGATTTACAGCAATCTGAAACTGATGAAGCGTGTGTTGGACGCTGACCAGTACCGCAAGTATGTCGCTCTGCTCAATGTGACGAACAACAACAATCGTCTGAGAGCAATTGAGGCTGCTCCGGACTCTTATTTGGCTGAAAACAAGTAAGGCAAAAATAGAAATTCCGATTCATACAGAGAGAAAGGACCGCTCTTACCGCAAGGCAGGAGCGGTTTTTCTTTTTACCATAAGAAAATAATTCCCTACCTTTGG
>CASGED010000055.1 GCA_949300425.1 uncultured Bacteroides sp. | reverse complement strand
TGGCACACAGATGACACAGATTTCACAAGATGACCACAGATTTATTCTTTAAACCTGTAGGCGAAGCCCTTTAAAATCTGTGTAAATCTGT
Organism: uncultured Bacteroides sp.; assembly: GCA_949300425.1. Lineage (GTDB taxonomy): Bacteria > Bacteroidota > Bacteroidia > Bacteroidales > Bacteroidaceae > Bacteroides. The sequence goes on along the minus strand of CASGED010000055.1, from coordinate 9,130 downwards.
CTCATCAGTGTCATCTGTGTGCCATTAAACACAACGATAAATTATCATTTCCCTACCTCCAACACAAACACCGGTTGTGGTTCCGCATTCACTGTACGTTCGCCGTCTCCTTGGAACGTGTGTTGCACAAACAAGTGCAATTGTTTCTTTTGTTTCCAAAGCTCCGCATCGTGCGAAGGTTCCCATGCATCCACGGCAAAGTCTGTCAAGTCCGTCACCGCCCATTGCCCTTTTGCCACATTGTCTGTATAAGCCAAAGACACTTTACTGCCCCTTTCTTCATCCCGGAACACATAATAAACCTTCTGTCCGTCCGCTACAATTCGGGGACGGGCGATGGGAATCATCTTCGTCCCTCCCCCTTTCAAAGAGAAAGGAGCCTGTCGTTGAGAGACCTGTCGCATGTTCCATCGTTCGCCATCGTGCCACACCATCCGATACTGCGGCACATCACTATCCTCACTGCGCCAATAAGTAGCGATGTACGGATGTCCCTCGCTGTCCGCGCTCATACTGGTCTGGTTGATCAGTTCCGAGTTTTGAGGGATGCGGTAAGCATATTCCGCATTATCCTTCCGGATAGGCAAATCGTATTTTTCTCCGGTCGACTTGTACCACGTTACCCCATTGTCCGAAGAACGGGCATAACACAAATCATGATTGGTTTCCACCATCCACGTCTCGCGCCATACCCACGACAGGTGAATCGTGCCCCGTTCGTCCACATACAGTTGCCAGTAAGCGTTACGCTTGTTCTCGCCGTCTATCAGCACGTCCTGCACCCGGTTCCACTTCTTCCCTTTCACATCGTAGCGGTTCATCACCAAGTTTCCCCGCCCCGATGCACCGGAACGATAAGCAAACAGCAGATCGCCTCCCGCCAGTTTATAAAACTCCGGATACGTCACGTCTTTCTCATCCACACCGGTCATCGGCATCTTCTCGCCCAATTCCAAGGAATAAGGAGCCACGCTGCGGCAATAGTTCAACGGTTGTCCGTGATGGTCGAACGACACATGGATATACCCGTCCCCGTCCAACATCATGCTGATAACGTTATGCGCATCCTTCACATTGCCCTTGTATTGCGTGCGATGCAGCGTCCATTGTCCGGTTCCCAACTTCCGCTTGCCCAGCGTCAGATAGCCTTCGGGGTCATAATAAGAGATGTATTGCTCTTCCCCCATGGTCACCAACGAACTGTTGCGGAATACGGTTGTATTCACTGAAGTCTGACTATATCCCGGTCCGACTTCCACCAAATTTCCTTTTATATTTTGCGCCATCAGCGGCAAAAGGCATCCTAATAAACAGTACCAAACTGCCAGTATCTTTTTATTCATAAATGATAATTTATCGGGGGGAACCACAGATAACACAGATAGTACAGATTTACACGGATTTTAAGGTATCTGTCATGTCGAGCTTGTCAAGACATCTCACGTAGTGCATGAGGAGGTCTTACATGAGACCCTTCGACTACGCTCAGGGTGACAGATACATCTGTGCTCATCTCGTTTAATCCGTGTTCATCAGTGGTTTAAATTCCCATTTGTCTTTTTACTCATAATAAGCATGGTCCTTCGGGAAGTCCATACCTTCCCAAGCCTTCTTCGAAGTCCAAGGCAGCGGAGCGTCCGTCCAGAACGGATGGTCAGCCGGCAAGCCTAAAGGAAGGAAAGCCAACGAAGCCAGATACAGGCTACCATTGTTGGTGTACCAGTCCGAGATATGGGGCTGCTTGCCGTTGAAACCTAAGGTCAGAAAACCTTTTTCATTGAAATTCCGCTTGTCGCCAAACATACGCTGGATAACAGCCGTCATGGCCGCCCGCACTTGCCCGTTGGGCAGTTCCTTCGGCAACCATCCGCGCCAAGCCAGCAACGCCAAAGGTTGCAGCGTACCTGTACGGTACGTAATGGAGCGACCAAACACCGGGAACGTACCTTCGGGAGAAATAAACCGCTCCAATATCATGCCGAAACGTTGCATACGCGTCTTCGCCTTGGCGAAGTCGCAACCGGACGCGTTCCATATCTTGTTCTTTCCACCATTGGTAAACACTTCCAGACACTCCACGTACATGGGATGCAACACAAAGCTGTTGTAGTAGTCGAACGCAAAGCCCGGCCCATCGCTGTACCAGCCGTCACCCACATACCATTCTTCCACCTTCCGCAAAGCCGATACAATGCGGTACGTATCGCTCGGCGCACCGGCTTTCCGCAAGAAACATTCCACCGTGGAGGAGAAAAGCAGCCAGTTGGTATAAGGCGGATCGACCCGACGCAACTGGGTAAACTCCTCTATGTAACGTTGCTTGGTCACACTATCCAACGGCATCCACAAAGCGTCATACCCACGCAGGAAGCTCTCTGCCACATAGGCGGCATCCACCAGCGGTTGCCCTTCCTTGCGCCACAACAAATAGTCCTTGCTTTGCGGGTCTACGGCTTGCGCATAACTCTTCAACGCCCACTCCCGGAGCTGCTTGCGCATCTTTCCCTCTTCCGTATCGTCATCGGGCAACGAAAGCCAAGGAGCCAGCCCTGCCATCAGACGTCCAAAACACTCCATGTAAGTCACCCGCTTGTCGCGTCCGTCCCACGTAGGACTCAGCTCCACCTGCATATTCTCCTGCAACTTGCCCTCGCTCATGTTGCTCAGCACGGGAGCCGCCATCTGATAGAGTGCGCTAACCCACAGTTCGCGGTCGCTCACTGCTTTTTCCTTTTTATTTTGTGCCGATACAGTTTGCACCGACATCAACAGGGATGCCATCAGCAACAGCCCTGCATACATTTTCATTTTCATGTGATTGATATAAAATTAATGATGTTTGCAAATATAATGATTTTTTCATTTTATCCAATGAATTGTAAGGAAAAACAAATGGGAAATAAGAATATGCAATTTTATTAAGAAAGAAGAAACCCGCATTTTGTCCGCAATGCGTGGTTTATAATTCTTCATACCTGTCCGTTTTTAACTTTTCAACAGACAAAGATATATAAAATAAGTGACAAAGTTCCACTATCTGAGCAATCGTTTCACAAATTGGCGCATTTTCAACTCACAAGTTGGCTAAATGATAATTTAATGTGCTAATATGCTAATGTGCCAATGTGCTAATTGGGCTGCGCTGTGTTTGCGCTGGCGTGTTCTCATGCCGCAGGGCATTAGCACATTGACACATTGCGGGGCTCCGCCCCGCTAAATCCCCATTTAACAAAATCGTAAATTGTAAATTGCTAAATCGTAAATGAGCTAAATTCCCATTTGTCTTTCCTCATCAAGTCAAAGAACGAAAATAAAAAGGGCTCACTCCCCTAACCCGAAAGAGTGAGCCCTATCCTAAATACCTATTGAAAAAACAGAGATTCTATTCTTATTCTGCTGTTTCCTCGTCTGCTACAGCATCCTGCCAATTTTCGAACATTGGCACATTGGGATCGTAACCGTCATAACCATAATTTTGACGCAATTGTGCACCTGTATTAGCGGTAATAGCAGAATTAGGTACCGGCCAGAAAAGGTTACGCTTGTCCACCCTGTAATTCAATTCCTTACCTGAATTGATTGGACCGTGATTAAAGATATTGTAGCGAGTGGTACGCTTGTACCAGTAACTACCTCCGTTCAAATCCGTACCACTCTGCTTGTCCCACGTAGCAAGGTCGTAAGTCTCACCCCATTCATCGGGCTGACCGCTACGGGCCAAGCACCAGGAGATACGGGTCAATTCCGGCTGACGCCATTCTTCGAGATAAAGCTCACGGGCACGCTCGTCGCAGATGTCGCCGATGGTTACCGTCGTAAACATCTTCTTGGCGTTGGCACGGCGACGGATCACGTTCACATCCTCAGCCGCACCGGCTGCATTGCCTTGGTAGAACTTGGCTTCGGCACGAAGCAGGTAAGTCTCCGCCAAACGGAACAGATACATATTGCCGTTGGAAGTGGCGTTACCATTGGTAGCTCCGACGAACGAATTGCTTCCTTGGTTCTCTTCCGCTGCCTGGTCCAAAATATAAACCTTGTATAACGGAGTCGGATACCAACTACGGATGGTATCGCTACAAAGCAACTGTCCTTTTTTAACTATCGGTTCGTTTTTCTCTTCATTCCATCCCCAATCTTCAGGAGCATACAGCATCAAGTTCTGACCATAAAAATCTGATTCCGGTTTGTTATATTTCAAATCTGTCATTTCCACCCAATTGCCGACTTGGCGATTGTGACGCAAGTCTTGCCAGTCGGTTTCACCGCCGTAGTTCCAGATAGTCTGGTTGTAATGGTAAGAAGTACGGAAGCAACCGATACCACGACCCAAGGCGCGTACATAATCCATTGTCGGGTCATATTCCGCCGCATTGCGTGCATAGTTGAAACAGGGTGATCCCACATTATGCGGGTCAATAATGATACCGTTGCTCCAGTGTACACACATGGCTCGCATCTGCGGATAAGAAATAAAGCCTTCCGTATAGTAGTTCAGAATCGGCATAATCATCTCCGTATTTTCCGGACTGGTCACATTCACGCCCCGGTGCAAGTCCCACAACACGTTGCGCTGTATTGCCCATGTCTCCGGATTACCGGAAGGCACATTGGTACCAAACGGAGCGGTCATCAATGCCAGGCCGTGGTTGTTAATCAAATCGGTAGCCAGTTGTTCAGCTTCCTGATAGCGGCCCAATACCAGATAGCATTTAATCAGCAGTTGCTTGCAAGCTTCCTGGTTCACCGTGCCGATGTAACCGATTTCCCGCTGAGGCGATACATGCTCCACAGCAAATTCCAAGTCTTCGGTGATTTTTTCGAAGATAGCCTGTTTGCTGGTCGATTTGTAGTTCTGCTTGGGCACTTCAATCAGTTTCGTAATCAAAGGGATATCCCCAAACAACAGCACACCGTGATAGTAAGCGTAGGCACGGTGGAAATAGGCACGTCCCAAATACTCATCGCGCAAATCCGGATCCAAGCCCGGAACTCTGTCTATATACGAGATAATGGTGTTGGCAAAGGTGACGCTGTTCCACGTACGGTCCCAAAAACGGGACATGGCATTTTCGTCACCACCCCCCTTCATGCCCGAAGTCGGAGTAATCTTATTAGCGAAATCGTCCTGCATTTCTCCCACATCGGTCTTGGCATACAGACCTATATCCGTCATAAAGTAGAGGGAAGCCATCGGCAACACATTGTTGTTTCCGTCCATCAGCATTTCTTTCAGACCGTAATCGCACATCGCCAATGCCGACTGCAAACCAGATTCGGTAGTATAAGTATTTTCAGGGTTGTAGAAAGACAGCGGATCTTGTTCCAAAAAGCTGTCCGAACAACCGGTAGTCAGCAAGGCGGCTGAAAGCAGCGCCATGCATCCTTGGGTAAAGATTTTATTTTTCATATTGTTTCCTTTTTCAAAGATTAGAGTTTAGAGTGTCACATTGATACCGAAATTGAAGGTACGGTTGGCCAAACCGCCGGTTTCCGGGTCACCGTATTCCCAACTGTCGAACGTGCAGACATTCTTGCAGCTGGCAGTCAGACGGATGCGGTCTACCATGAATTTCTTTGTCCACTTCTGCGGAATGGTGTAACCGATGGTGATGTCATCCAGGCGGACAAAGCTGCGGTTGTACACCTTGTCCACGCCACCTGACAAACCGGTGTTCGGGCCGGCGGCATTCAGACGGCAGTAGTCGTTGGTCGGATTATCCGGTGTCCAATATTCACGGGCGGCTACGTTGAAACCGTTGGTCACCTGCGAACCGCCGTTCTCCTGGTTCAGCCAGTAACCGGCACGGCTCTTGTGACCCATGTAGGAGTAGAACGAAATGGAGAGCGTCAGGTCTTTCCACAGCGTAAAGTCGTTGCGGAAGTTCCAGTAGATAGGCGGTGTCTGCGGGCCTTGGAACACCTTGTCGTTGTCGTTGTACACCGGCACACGGGTACCGTCCGCTAAAATCTGGTCGTCTTCCGTATAGTGGTTGACTACTTTCGGGTCACCCGGCTTCTGCCCAACCAAAGCGGCCTGCTTGATATCCTCCGGTGTGTTCTGCCATACGCCGTCTGTCTCGTAGTACCAGATGACATCGGCAGGCTGGCCGATAAACCAACCGTTGGACGTATCATCCTGTTCTACGCCGTTCTCGTCATAGTCGTAATAGATGTGGTTAATCTTGTTCTTGTTGATGGAGAAGCCCAACGATGAAGCCCATTCAAAGTTCTTTTGCTGGATGTTCAGCGTATTCACCGCAATTTCAAAACCTTGGTTCTGTACCTCACCGAGGTTCGCCATGATGGAGCTGAATCCGGAGAAGTTCGGCAAACGCTGTTTCATAATCATGTCCGTGGTTTTCTTGAAGTAGTAATCCAAATTGGCGTTCAAGCGGCCGTCGAAGAACGAGAGGTCCAGACCAACGTTCCAAGCCTTGGTTTTTTCCCATTGCAGGTTCGGAGCGGCTAAACGGCTCATGTAAAGCGGATTGATGACGTTGGAGTTTCCGTCTTGGTAATACACCATCTCGCCACCCGCCAACGCCAGGTTGGCCAATGTCAGGTACACGTCACCGAAATCGCGGTTACCGTTGGTACCGTAGGACAGACGGAGCTTCGCCATGTCCAGCCACTCGCGCGTGCTCTCCATGAAGCTTTCTTCCGAGAATACCCAGCTAAGACCCACGGAACCGAAGTTACCCCACTTGTTGTTGGCACCAAAACCGGCATAACCGTCCCGACGGAACGAACCGGTAATCATGTAGCGGTCCTTGTATCCGTAGAACAGACGTCCTAAGTAGGAAGCCGCAGTGGAGTGCGTGTCGTTGGAGCTGAAATTACTCTGGCTCTTGTTGGCGCCGGCAATGTAGTGCAAGCCCAAAGCGTCGCTCGGCGTGATGTTGCGCGCTTCAATGCGGTCCTGCCAATAGCGGCGTTCCTCGGCTTCCTGCACCAAGGTCAGCGTCAAGTGGTGGTCGCCGTACGTCTTGTCCCACGTGATGGTGTTGTTCAGGTTCCAATCGAAGTTCTTGCTGGACTCACGGTCTACGCCTCGGCTGGAAGCGGAAGCGTTCGGCAGGTCGGCGGACATCCAGTAACGGTTGTAGAACCACTGGTAACGCGGAGCGATGTTAAACTGATAGGTAATGCCGTAAGGCAAGGTCACTTTGGCGTTAAAAATGGTATTCAACACCGTGTAGCCCTTCTCCAAGTCGTAGAACTGGCGGTCGAAATAATAGTTGTAGCCACCGTTGGTAGGCAGGCCGGACATCGGGTACTGTTCGTAGCCGCCTTTTCCTTCCTCATCGTACATGGAAGCGTAGGGAGAGTTGCGGAGCATGTTGTTGTCCCAATAGTTGCTGCCCAAAGAAACCTGGATGTCACCGTCCGAACGGTCCTGGAAGTTGACGTTGGCACCGATTTCCAACCAGTCGGTAATCTTACCGTTGATTTTCATGTTGGCACGGAAGGCGTTGTATTCGTTGCCTTGCACAGAACCCTCGTTGTTCACATAGCCCAAAGAGAGGTAGTAGTTCACATTCTCCGTAGCACCGGAGATGCTGGCGTTGTAATCCTGGTTGAAACCGGTACGGAACGTAGCGTCGTTCCAATCCGTGATTTGTCCATTCAGGAAGTTCTGCATCATCATCGGAGAGTTGTAGAACTCCAAACGACGTGCCCACAAGCTCAAAGCCGATTCATCTTCCTGAGGACCGATACCATTCAAGCCGGTATTCATCATCCAACTCTGCTGGTCTGCCTCGCTTAAGCCACGTGGATCGTCATAATAACCTTGCGGGTACAGTAACTGGCCATTGCTATTTTTTGCTTGGTAGTAATCATACAAGCCATCCTCACCCTGACCATAGGTATAGAACATCTTGCGCCAATCAGAATGGAACTTCAAATAACCTTCCGCATCAAAGTAATCGCGATAAGCGGATTTGTGAGACACCGAGAGGTTGGCACTGACGTTGATGACCGGCTTGCCTTGTTTACCTTTCTTAGTCGTGATGATGATGACACCGGCAGCAGCCTTGGCACCGTAGATGGCGGCGGACGAAGCGTCCTTCAACACGTCAATCTGGGCGATGTCATCGGGATTGATTTCGGAAAGTTCACCGTAGAAAGCCATACCGTCCAATACAATCATCGGGCTGGCGTTGGTTCCCAACGAGTTCTTACCACGCAGCTGGATGCTGGCGTCCGTACCTTTGGCGGAAGCGTCGTAACCGATTTGCAGACCCGGCGTACCACGCAACACGTCTTGCACGGAAGACGGGTTGGTGTCGGCAATCTTTTCGGGACGAATCTGAACGACCGAACCGGTCAAGTCCTTCTTACGCATCGTACCGTAACCTACTACGACCACCTCTTCCAGCATTTCGGTGTCTTCTTGCAAGGTTACCTGAATAGTGGTCTGTCCGTTCACAGGGATTTCCTGCGTCTGATAGCCCACGAAGCGGACTACGATGGTACCCTTGGGAGAAATCATGAGGGAGAAATTACCGTCGATGTCGGTAATCGTACCATTGCTTGGATAGTCCTTATCCACGATGTTGGCACCGATCACCGGTCCATACGCATCGTTCACCGTACCTTTTACTGTAATGTTTTGTGCCATCACCAAAGAGACATTGAGAAAACAGGCGATGCACAGAAGCAAGGCATACAAGACCTTCCTTCTTTCATAGAAAAAAATCTTCCTTTTTTTCATCGTATTACTAATTTAGTTAATAAAGATTGTTTCTTAACTCACAGCACCGGCCGTGAGACAGGCTCAAAGTTAAAGAAGATTACGAAACCTAAAGCAAACAAAAAGTTCATTTAAGTCGAAGAATGGTCCATGAAACATTTATACATATAGAATGGAACATTCTTCTACGTCAAATGGGAATTTAGCTCATTTACGATTTAGCAATTTACAATTTACGATTTTGCTAAATGGGAATTTAAACCACTGATGAACACGGATTAAACGGGATGATCACAGATGTATCTGTCACCCTGAGCGTAGTCGAAGGGTCTCATGTAAGACCTCCTCATGCACTACGTGAGATGTCTCGACAAGCTCGACATGACAGATACCTTAAAATCCGTGTAAATCCGTACTATCTGTGTTATCTGT
>CASGED010000054.1 GCA_949300425.1 uncultured Bacteroides sp. | reverse complement strand
GCGCAAGAATTGGTTTGTCGGAGTGGAGTTTATCGAACCCGTTACACTTCCTGATGTATCCGACAAGGATATTGTGTACGAAACGATGCGCTCCGGCGGACATGGCGGGCAGAATGTCAATAAAGTGGAGACAGCTGTCCGCGCCACTCACCGGCCGACCGGGATTTCTGTCAAATGCAGCATCCAACGCTCACAGTCACAAAACAAGGAAACGGCACGTAGCCTGCTTCTTCTCAAATTGCAACAATTAAAAGACTCTGCCGCAACATCGTTCCGCTCGTCCAAATGGGGCAAGCATACTTCGCTTCTGCGTGGTAACCCCGTGAAAACATTCTCGGGAGCATTATGAATTGTCGTGGCAAATAAATATCAAACACCCAAAATTTGTGATTACAAGATTTTCCTTTTTACAGTCGTTTGAATTTATTATTTGCTGAACGCCCAAAGTATTATGGCAATGTAGCAAATACCTTGTGTGATTATCATGAACACGAGCCAACGACTGGAAAGCCAAATGCCTTCGTTATTCTGAAGGTGTTTGGCTAACTTTTTACTATGTTCTTCCAATAATTCCTTCTCGGTTTTGATATGGGCGGCGGTACATTGATGCACTTTCGCCAGTTCTTCGGTGCAGACTGTAGCACGGATGACAGTATTCTGTTCTGCTTTGACAATAGCTCGGCTGATGCCGTCCACGATATTGTCTGCGCTGTCCTTTGCTGCAACCAAGGCATTGAAAGCCGTCCGCTCCCGTTGGACAGTATGCTTCAAACTTCCGTGTATGTCGTGTAGTTCTTCTTTGAGGGCATTGATTTCTTTCATCAGATTGCGAAACTCGATTAGCTGGTAATTAACTTCTTGAAGCAGTCCTTCAAGTTCCTGCTTGTCCTGTCCCAACTCATCTTAAGGTGTATAATTGGCAAGCCGCTCACGGAGAGCAGCCGTATCGGGTTGTTTCATTGCATTGCTGTTTTTTTAGGTTTGTCATTTACGTTTCATTCCGCCCTTTGGATGTCTGCCGATTCTGTTTGAAGCGGCCAGCGCACATCTACGGGCAAACTCAATCTCATCTTCTTTCAGGTCGCGTCCCCATTTCAAGTCTGACTGCGAACCGCCGCCACCTCCGCCTGATGACACCTCATAGGGCGATGTTATCAAAGTGAAGTAAGTCATCGCAAGATTTTGCAGAGCTTGCCAGTTGGCCAGTTCCCGGTAGTCAAATTCATCGTTGAAGAAGTCCAGCACCTCGTCCGGAAGATAACGCTTGTAGGTCTTGCCGTCATGCTCAAACTCCGTGGACTGACAGTTCGGTTTGTAGGATGTGTAGTTCTCGAATACCGGATTGTTCTGCCGTATAACAGGCTGTGGCTTTTGTTTCGTAGCAGTGGAAACGGACGGTTTCGGTGTCGGTACAACAGACTGTTTGGTTGCCGGACGGACTTGTTGCGCCTTGTCTTCATGCAGTTTTTCCCATGTCTGTCTGATACGGAATGCGGTCAGGTTGCGGCCCTTTCCAAGTTCCGATGCCTTGAATTTCGTGTTGCCTTTGAGAAGCACATAACCACGAATGACATTTTTCTTGTCCTTGCGCAGATACAAGTCGTAGCCTTTGGCGGCAAGCCTTTCTCGGCAGCCATTCCATGACCATTCGTTAAGCTCGCGCAGAGCTTCCATGCAGTCGGCACTGACTTTGGGAATGTTGGTCTCGTGTATGTGCTGCGCCGTAGTCCATCCCCTTTGCCGGGCAATCATTTCCGCCGCCCGTTGTGCGCGTAAGTGTATGGCGTGGTCGTTATTGATGTTCCCGTCCTCGTCCACCCGGCTGACGATGGCATGAAGATGCGGTATGCCGCTGTTGGATTCCTCATGCAGCCATATGGAGGACTTGCTGCCCGATATGTTCGTCTGCGCTGAAACCACCTTGCCGTCCTTGTCGTGGATTTCCTGAATGTCGAAAGCGGCGGCGAAGTCTCTCCACAGTTCCTGCCAATCGTCCAAAGTGAAGTCTTGGGTATGCTCCATCGCCGGGCTTATCTCTATTCGGATGGCATTG
>CASGED010000053.1 GCA_949300425.1 uncultured Bacteroides sp. | reverse complement strand
TGGCACACAGATGACACAGATTTCACAAGATGACCACAGATTTATTCTTTAAACCTGTAGGCGAAGCCCTTTAAAATCTGTGTAAATCTGTCTCATCAGTGTCATCTGTGTGCCATTAAACACAATGCTAAATTATCATTTAAATTAAAATAGTTATGAGAATCAAAAAGTATCTTGTTGCGGCACTGGCCGCGGCATTCACCTTCACGGCACAAGCCGATGAAGGCATGTGGTTGCTCCAACTCTTGAAGGAGCAAAACTCCATTGACCTGATGAAAAAACAGGGTCTGAAGTTGGAAGCCGATGACATCTACAACCCCAATGGTGTGTCGCTAAAGGACGCCGTAGGTATCTTCGGCGGAGGTTGTACCGGAGAAATCATCTCGCCCGAGGGTCTTATCCTGACCAACCACCATTGCGGTTACTCTTCTATCCAGCAACACAGCAGCGTGGAGCACGATTATCTGACGGACGGATTCTGGGCCATGAGCCGTGCGGAAGAGCTTCCCACACCAGGATTGAAATTCCGCTTCGTACACCGCATTGTGGACATCACCGACTTGGTGAACGCTAAGGTGAAGGCAGGCGAGGTAGGCGAATACGAAGCCATGACACGCCCCTTCCTGAACAAACTGGCTAAAGAAGAACTGGAGAAGAGCGACCTGAAAGGCAAACCGGGCATTGAGCCGCTGGCACTTCCTTTCTACGCAGGAAACAAATACTACCTTATCTATTATAAGGTATATAGCGACATCCGCATGGTGGCCGCTCCTCCTTCGAGCGTAGGCAAGTTTGGCGGCGAGACGGACAACTGGATGTGGCCGCGCCACACGGGCGACTTCTCCATGTTCCGTATCTATGCCGACAAGAATGGAGAACCAGCCGAATATAGTGCCGACAACGTGCCTCTGAAGACGCCCAAATACTTGTCCATCTCCATCAAAGGCCTGGACGAAGGTGACTATGCCATGATTATGGGCTTCCCCGGCAGTACCGAGCGTTATCTGACCGCCGGTGAAGTACGTCAGATGATGACTGCTCAAAACCAGGCCATGATAGACATGCGCACCGTCTATCTGAACGTGCTGAAAAAGTACATGAGCGAGAGTGACAAAATCCGCATCCAATACGCCAACAAATTTGCCGGAAGCAGTAACTATTGGAAAAACTCCATCGGCATGAACAAGGCTATTGTAGATAACGATGTACTGGGTACCAAGGCTGAGCAAGAGAAGAAGTTCGCTGAGTTTGCCGCAGGCAAGGCTGAATATGAAGGTGTAGTAGGGAAGATTGACGCCATCGTAGAGAAAGTGACCCCTATTATGCGTCAATACATGTACATAGCCGAGGGACTGAGCCGTACCATCGAATTTGGCTGCCCGCCAGCAGTTATGGACAAGATAAAGGAAGCCATCGAGACTAAAAACGACTCCCTGATGCAAGTGGCCAAGAAGCAATTGGAAGCCACTTATGACGACATTTACAATAAGGACTATGACAAGGAAGTAGATCGCGCCATAGCCAAAGCCATGCTTCCCGCCTTGGCCGACGCCCTTACCCCTGACGAGCTTCCCGCCTTCTATCAGACCATCCAAGATAAATACAAAGGTGACTACAATGCTTACGTAGACGACCTCTTCGAAAATTCCATCCTCTCCAGCCGCGAAAGCTTGGACAAATTCTTGAAAAAGCCCAGTGTGAAGGCCATTGAGCGCGACCCGGCTACCCACTATAGCCGCACTAAGATAGCCAAACTGAACGAAGTAACCAAGCAACTTTCTGAGGCCAGTGAAGGTATTGACCTGCTGCACAAAGCCTACGTGCGTGGACTGAATGAGATGAAACTCCCCGTACCTTCTTATCCGGACGCTAACTTCACCATCCGCCTCACCTATGGCAACGTGAAGTCTTACAATCCCAAAGACGGTGTACATTACAAATACTTCACCACTACGGACGGTATCTTGGAGAAGGAAGACCCTGAAAATCCTGAATTCGTGGTACCCGCCAAGCTGAAAGAGCTTATCCAGAAAAAAGACTTCGGACGTTATGCCATGGCCGACGGCACGATGCCCGTCTGCTTCCTCACCACGAACGACATTACCGGCGGTAACTCCGGTTCGCCCGTCATCGATGGGGAAGGCAATCTGATAGGCTGTGCTTTCGACGGTAACTGGGAATCGTTGAGTGGTGACATCAACTTCGACAACAACCTGCAACGTTGCATCGCGCTGGACATCCGTTACATGCTTTTCATCCTCGACAAGCTGGGCGGATGTCAACACCTGATTAACGAAATGAACATCGTGGAATAATCCACGTCCTTATAAACAGCGGATTTGGGCGGCCTTAGTCTGCCCGAATCCGCTTAAATTATGTCTACTAAAAAGCAACCAAATATGAACCACTCCAAACTGAAAGGTTTTCTCTACGGCCTGGCGACTTCGGTGACCTTTGGCCTTATCCCTTTGTTCACTCTGCCCCTGATGGGGAAAGGATTGACTTCGGACTCCATTCTGTTCTATCGTTTTATTGCGGCCACACTAACCTTGGGACTGATGATGGTGATGAAGAAAGAGTCGTTCCGCATTCATTGGAAAGACGTTCCGTTGCTCATTGTCATGGCCTTGTTCTACACTGCATCGTCCATGTTCCTGCTTTATGGCTACGAAGTGATGGGAGCGGGCGTAGCCACTACCTTGCACTTCACTTACCCTATTTTCACCACTTTGCTGATGCTTGTGCTATTTCGCGAGCAGGCTTCATGGGTAACCTGGCTGGCTATCCTGTTGGCTGTGGGAGGTGTAGCCCGACTTTCTCTGCAAGGTACAGAATTGAGGCTCGACCCGTGGGGTGTATTCATCGTGTTGCTTTCCGCCGTAGGCTATGCCAGCTACATCGTATCCGTCAATAAGTCGAGGTTAAAAGACATGCACAGCCGCAAGTTGGCTTTCTATGTTTTTCTGTTTACAGCATTGACTTTCACGGTGAAAAACAGCGTGCAGGGCAGTTTCCAGCCGTTGCCCGATTTTGGCTCCGTAGGGCTCGTCCTGTTGCTGGCCATTGCACCGACCGTTATTTCCAACATCACCCTCCTGTTGGCGGTGCGCCACATCGGTGGTACGCTGACATCTATTTTAGGAGCGTTGGAACCGGTCACGGCCGTTGTCATAGGTGCCTGTGTTTTCGGTGAATCGTTTACCGCAGCGGAAGCCATGGGCATCGCGTTGATTCTGGTGGCCGTGATTCTCGTTATCCTCACCAACCGCATCAAAGGAAGTGTGGACACCATCCTGAAGCGTATCAGGCCTCGACATGCCTGACGGTATGTGTACTCTTACGCAACAAAACAAACCATTGTCTGTGTATTGACAGGTGTGAACAAATATTTGACCTTGGACAGGGTCTTTTTTAATGGATTGTTTATCTTTGCACAAACTAATAACGAAAGATAGACTGATATGAAGAAATTATTCATTACCTCCATTCTGACTTCGTGCCTGCTTGCGGCTCATGCCGATGAAGGCATGTGGATGCTGACAGACTTGAAACAACAGAACGAAGTAGCCATGCAGGAGCTTGGGCTGCTCATCCCCGTAGACTCCATTTACAATCCCGAAGGTATCGCGCTGAAGGATGCTGTGGTACACTTTGGCGGCGGATGTACCGGAGAAGTCATTTCGGCTGAAGGCCTGGTGCTGACCAATCACCATTGCGGCTACTCGTCCATCCAGCAGCACAGCAGCGTGGAGCACGATTACCTGACCGATGGTTTCTGGGCCATGAACCGGGGTGAGGAATTGCCTTGCAAAGGACTGACCATCACGTTCATTGACCGTATCATGGACGTGACATCCTATGTACAGGCGCAACTCCAAAAAGACCCCGACCCGCAAGGCATCAATTACTTGTCTCCAAAATATCTGAAGACGGTCGCCCAACGTTTTGTCCAATCCGAAGGCATCGTCCTGACACCCGGATGCACATTGGAACTGAAAGCCTTCTACGGAGGCAACAAATATTACGCCTTCCTGAAGAAAACCTATAGTGATATCCGCCTGGTAGGAGCTCCGCCTTCAAGTATCGGCAAGTTTGGCGCAGACACCGATAATTGGATGTGGCCCCGGCATACGGGCGATTTCTCCCTCTTCCGCATTTATGCCGCTCCCGACGGAGAACCTGCCCCCTACTCTGCCACCAACATGCCCCTGCGCGTCAAACGTCATTTAAACATCAGCTTGCAGGGGTATAAGGAAGGCGACTTTGCTTTTATCATGGGCTTCCCCGGACGCAACTGGCGCTACATGACGTCCGATGAAGTGGAAGAACGCATGCAGACAACCAACTTCATGCGCCATCACATGCGTGACGCCCGTCAACAAGTGCTGATGGAACAGATGTTGAAGGACGATGCCGTGCGCATACACTATGCCAGCAAATACGCTTCCAGCGCCAACTATTGGAAAAACGCTATCGGCATGAACGAAGGGCTGGTACGCCTCCATGTACTGGACACCAAGCGAGCGCAGCAGGAAGCCTTGTTACAGCGTGGACGCGAGTTGGGCGACACCACCTACCAAACGGCTTTCGACCGTATCCGTGCCATCGTAGAGAAGCGTCAGCCTGTCCTCTATCACCAACAAGCCATTCAAGAGGCATTGGTCACAGCATTGGATTTCATGCGCATCCCCAATACCGCCTCTTTGGTAACCGCTCTCAAGAGCAAGGACAAAGAACGCATCCGCACGGCAACCGATAGCCTCAGAATGGCAGCCGACAAATATTTTGCTTCCGTCCCCTACCCGGAAGTAGAAAAGCTGGTAGGCAAGGAGATGCTTCGGACATACGCCCGCTACATACCTCAAGAGCAACGTATAGGTATTTTTAAAGTGATAAACCAACGTTTCAAGGGTGACACCGACGCTTTCATTGACGCCTGCTTTGAATATTCCATTTTTGGGAGCCGGGAAAACTTCGACAAATTTATTCGCAAGCCCAGCCTTCGAAAGATAAATAGCGACTGGATGGTGCTCTTTAAATACTCTATCACCGACGGCCTGTTGCAAACGGCCATCGCCACACTGGATGCCAACCGTGATTATAACGCCGCCCACAAAACATGGGTGAAAGGTATGACAGAGCTTCGCCAAGCCAACGGACAACCTATTTATCCCGACGCCAACTCGACCCTGCGACTCACTTATGGGAAAGTGGCTTCCTATAGCCCTGCGGATGGCATTGTGAACGAATATTACACCACGCTGGACGGCGTCATGCAAAAGGAAGACCCCGATAATTGGGAGTTCGTAGTGCCTGACAAGCTGAAACAGCTTTGGCGCGACAAAGATTATGGACGCTACGCCTTGCCCGACGGACGCATGCCCGTGTGCTTCATTGTAGATACGGACAACACAGGCGGCAACTCCGGAAGTCCTGTATTCAATGCCAAAGGCGAGCTTATCGGCACGGCCTTCGACCGCAATTATGAAGGTTTGACGGGCGACATCGCTTTCCGTCCCTCCTCCCAGCGTGCCGCTTGCGTGGACATCCGCTATACCTTGTTTATAATAGAGAAGTATGCGGAAGCCTCGCATATTATTGATGAATTGAGTATTACGGAATAAAGAATTTATAACAGACTTCACCCCATTAAACGGGAACGCCCGTCCCATTAAATGTAACGGTGCTTCCCATTAAATGTGACGGTGTTTCCCATTAAATGTCCCTGTGTTTTGTCAAACATGAAGCACTGTTTTGGGACACACGAGCCTATGCTGACTGAAGAGGGACTTTATGTTTGTAAAGACGGACTTTGCAATCCTAAAGTCCCTCTTGGGACGTGAAAGGAACCATGTTTTCACCGTCAGCATGTGTCTTCCCGGATTTGCCTTCACGCCTTCACAGCGTTTCAACTTGCTGATTATAAGCGTAATCTTGTGAAAGATACATCCTTCACGGATGTTTCACACAGCTAATTGTATCATAAATGATAATTTAGCATTGTGTTTAATGGCACACAGATGACACTGATGAGACAGATTTACACAGATTTTA
>CASGED010000052.1 GCA_949300425.1 uncultured Bacteroides sp. | reverse complement strand
TGGCACACAGATGACACAGATTTCACAAGATGACCACAGATTTATTCTTTAAACCTGTAGGCGAAGCCCTTTAAAATCTGTGTAAATCTGTCTCATCAGTGTCATCTGTGTGCCATTAAACACAATGCTAAATTATCATTTTTAGTGGAACACTCAAAAAGGAACGATATGAAGATTAAAGACAATTACAAAGTACGCTCCATTGCGGGCGAGAATCTGATTGTGGAGCAAGGTAAGAGCCAGGCGGATATGACTAAAGTCATTTCGCTCAACAGTACCGCCTTGTTGTTGTGGAACTCCTTGTCCGGACGCGATTTTACCTTGTCCGATGCGGCCGACGTGCTTGTGCAGCATTTTGGCATTGACCGCAGTATGGCTGAGACGGACGTGAAGCATTGGGCGGAAAAACTGCAGGAGTGCGGCATTATAGACTAAGCCGTTTCCTAAGTAATCGGGGCCTGCGTATCGTGGGCCTTTTCCATTTCTTGAAACGCAACTTGAATGCATGCCTTTTCAGGAATATCCAACTTGTTGTGCCTATTGTCGCCAATAATAAGCACCAAGTAAAGATTGGCCATTGGCTTACGGGGCGTTGTGGAACTTCGGCCGGATTGACCACCGTCAATACGGGATGTTTCCGGTACAGATTCTCTTTCGCCTTGCTTACTTGCGCTATCCGCTGTCGATAGATATTATACGCAAGGCGTCTGTCTGTATTCAGATTAGATAGTTCCATGCGGGCATTGCGGGTACTGAGGCTTTGGTTGCGGTCTCGATAGTCCGCATAGATTTGTTGCACTTCCTCGTATTCCTTTCTTGCTTTGTCCGCTTCATCCTCCAAATAAGCCAGGTTCTGACGAATTTTTGCCAGACGGCTTTCGCTCACCCGTTCTTCCACTCTCCGTTTCAGGCTATCTACAGCAATGGCAGCCACCAACGGGTCTTGCATGCGCAACTTAAATATGACCGCCCTTTTCTTTACGTCCACCTCATAAGATATACGCCTCCACAACACGGCTGTAGCCGTGCTTTCGCGTCGTGTCAACTGATTGATGCCTGTATAACCCGTTGTGTAGCGGCCTAAGTCCGGCATGTCAAGTGTGTCGCTGTCCGACGCGTCATTGGAATTGCCCCAATTCCGCACCCACTTGATTGGCCACCCTGCAACTTTCATCACTCCGCTCCGCACATACGTCCACCACGGATAGCGTATGTCCTGCGTTATATAATCGTACAGCGTAATCGTATCATTGGGAGCATCCTGTCGCACCACCCGGCTTTGCAGTACACTCATCAGGAAAGGACGTGAGCGGAACACCAGCCTGTAATAACTCGGTATAATATCGTCGCGCACCGGACGTCGGATATTATACGCCATGGCATCTCGGCTGCGTGTGTCATTGATTTCCGGCACAGTCGATTCGGCAAACGTGAACAACTCAGCTTCATACTCACGAGGCTTACTGGCGTATATCACCACGGCCACAAACAAAGCCGTTCCTAACGTCTTTCCCCATAGGCGACGTTCCCTCCACACATAGTCACGGCAAAAGTGCGCAAACCGACTGTGAATCAAGTCTGAGATATATTTATTGGGCATATAAGTCCGTATAGATACGAAGTTTGCGGCAAAGGTAGCAAATTATTCACAGGTTTGTTTGTAAAGAGCCTATGTTTTGTATGAAAAGAAACGGCGCATAGCAATAAACAAGACTGTTGTTACGCTAAATGGGGGAATAAAAACAAGAAGAAAGGGACATTCCTTCGCAGGACTGTCCCCTCTTTCTATGAAATATGAATTATAAATTATAATTCAGCAACTACTTGCGGATAGTTGTCCCAAGAACCCTTACCTGTAGAAGAAAGCGTCTTCACGTCAGCAGGAATACCTGTTTCACCTTCCTTGATAGAGCCTGTACCATTGTTCACGATAGAACCGGCCTTGATGATAGACTCTTTCTCGATAGTCAGATGCGGAGCAGTAGCCGTAGCAGGAGAAGCCGCATTGATTACGATAGTAGATGCATAGGCTGTACCACTAATTGTTGCAGTAGTATTGTTATTGATGATATACAAGCCACCGTTCAACTCAGTGTTGTCCAATTCAAGTTTAGGCTTATTTGTATCATTACCTGTCAGTTCTACTCGCTTCTCAACTTTCAGGTTCTTCAAAATATTTGTCTTACCATTATTAATTGTTGCATTAATGAGAGCCTCTACAACGCGGATTGTCGTACAAGTCGTACCGTTTGCATAGAGGAATTGGTCGTTGCTGTTCACCTCAATAACATAGTTACCACGCTTGTCAGCGGCGATGTCATACTGACCGATGAACTTACCTTGCAACTTCTGAACGTAAGTACCGTTTTCATTGTCGATAGTGCCGAAGTTATTGATGGTGAAGTAGTTGTTGATTTCACCTGCATTGGTCAATGTCGTGCCTTCGCCAATGTTCCATGTACCACCATTCGTAGCAGAAGAAGCAATAGAAGCGGCAACTTCAATCGTACCTGCGCTGGTGTTGCTTACATTGCCAGTCGTGTTGAGTTCAGCACCCGCGTTGATAGTCAGAGACTTCTTGTTCGTCAACTTAGCAATAGCCACGTTCTTACCAGCGATAGCCAAAGTACCGTTGTTCGTCAAGTCTGTGAATGAAGTTGTACCGTCCAAAGTAATCTTGTGGTTATTTTTAATTTCAGTTGTTACAGGCACATCAAATTTCAGACCTACCTCATCAGCACCTTCTACACCTTTGATGGTAACATCAGCTCCGCTGGCAACAAACTTCAAGGAAGTCTCCGGGTTTTCACCGTAAGCCTTGATGGTTACATCCTTTGCAGCTATCGAAGTTGTCACACCGAGGTCTGTCACAGTCAAGTCGCCCAAGATATAGATAGTCTCGCCATCATAAGTAGTAGCGGTTTGGAGCATATTCTTCAAATCATCACCGTCAGTTACGATAAGCGTTTCGAAGTCATGGCTTGAGTTGTACTTAATGTTGATGGTCGATTTGTTACCTGCCGTGAAATTAACGCTGGCATTCCAGATAGAAGCCAAGTTTTGGTCGTTAATCAACAGGATAGAGTACTGGTTCGAAGATGATCGGGGACCTGCTACCATATAGATGTTAGCGTCGTCAAGACCAGTCAAAGTACCCGGATTGAACGCCAAAGTTACCATACTGGTGTATACAGGGCTTTCCAAAGTATTGATGCCTGTCTCAGTCTTAATCTTTTCTGCATTCAAGTGAGCACTCTTCAAGAAACCGTTGCTGTTCTTATTGAAGTTCTTGGCATCTTCCAACAGGATGACTTTCTCCAAATTGTTAGTACCGCCAAAATCAGTCAGCGCTAATTTAACCAAAGCGGAAAGATTTCTTGTAGCGAAGTCAGACTCTACTTGTCCACCCTTCGTGATGGCTTTAGGCAGAGAGTAGCTGAATGCATTGTTACCTGCAGCGGCAAGCATTTGAGTAGTACCAGCATCAGTAGTACCTGTCAGGTCAGCCGTTTGCTTTGTTTTGAAATCAACAGCCATATAACCAGCTTTTGCAAAATCCTTGTTGTACGGATGATAAACGATGTAGTTACCGTCCATAACGGTCAAACCAGTTGCTTGGAACACACCGGAACCGGCATTGTCATCATCTTTTGCTGTTGCATAGTCGGTAGTGTACTTCACACCATTTTGTGCTTTTTTGCTATAGTTGCTAGCTGCACCCTTACCATTTGCGTTGCTCCAACCAATCAAAGACATTTCATAGTTGGTTACCACCTTGCTAGCATCAGCCGGGTTCAATAAGGCCAAGCCGATTTTGTCTGAGTTTACTATTGTCCACTCAAATGACGCACCACTTTTTTCATCAACCCATGCAGCCTTTGTGTCAGCGTCATATCCGCTTCTCGTAACGGCTACGGTCAGAGTCTCTCCCTGAGCACCGGGAGCTGATGTAAATACATCCTCATTGGTACAAGCCGCAAATGCAAGCGGAAGCGCCAATGCTGTCATAAAAAATTTTGTTTTCATTTGTCTAATAATTAATTATTAAGTGATTATTAAAGTTCATTTTAGATTGCATCACCGCTATCGCCCTCACCCATGTCGGGGATTTGCGCGCTGCCTTCGAATCCTTTTTCCACAGCCACCTCCAGAACTTCCACTTCCGGAGCCACATAAAACTTTTCCATTTCCATAATCTTAAATAATTTAGTTGTTAATGTTAATAATTTGATTTCTCGTTTTTCCTTTCTCTCGTT